>NZ_LZSZ01000181.1:0-92190 GCF_001665645.1 Mycobacterium sp. 852002-30065_SCH5024008
TGGACTATGCCGGTGCATTCCTGGAAGAGAACCGCGCGTTTTCGGAGCTTTTCCGCGATGCCGACCAGTCCAGGCCCGTGCCGACCTGCCCGGGGTGGAACCTGGGCCAGCTCCTGCGCCACGTGGGCCGGGGCGACCGCTGGGCGGCGCAGATCGTGCGCGACCGGCTCGAGGAGTTCCTCGACCCCCGATCCGTCGAGGGCGGCAAGCCGCCACCCGATCCGGCCGACGCGATCTCCTGGCTGCACGGCGGCGCGCAGCGGCTGGTCGACGCCGTCGAGCTGACGGGGGTGGAAACGCCGGTGTGGACCTTTCTCGGCTCCCGCCCGGCGAACTGGTGGATCCGCCGCCGCCTGAACGAGGTGGCGGTGCATCGGGCCGACGCGGCCATCGCGCTGGGCGCCGATTTCACGCTGGATACGGACATCGCCGCCGACGCGATCACCGAATGGCTCGAGCGCGTCGCGATCCAGGCCGGCGGCGACGGGGCGGCGCTCCCGCTCGAGGGCGGAAACACCCTGCACCTGCATGCCACCGACCCCGGGCTCGGCGAAGCCGGCGAGTGGACCATCGGTGTCGACGAGGGCCGGATCACCTGGTCGCACGAGCACGGCAAGGGCACCGCGGCGTTGCGGGGCGGCGCGACCGAGCTGCTGCTGGCCATCCTGCGCCGGGTGCCGCTCGCCGACACGGGCATTCAGTTGTTCGGCGACGAGGCGGTGTGGCAGAACTGGCTGGACCGCACCCCGCTCTAGCCACGGCGGCGGGCACACACGGTAACTTGCAACACATGACCACTTCGGAGATCGCCACCGTCCTGGCATGGCACGACGCGCTCAATGCCGCCGACCTGGAAACGCTGGTCGCGTTGTCCAGCGACGACATCGAGATCGGCGACGCGCACGGGGCCGCGCAGGGGCACGAGGCGCTGCGCGGGTGGGCCGCCTCCCGCCACGCGACGGCCGAACTCGGCCGGATGTACGTGCACAACGGGGTCGTCGTCGTCGAACAGAAGGTCAGCGCCCCGGACAATCCCGGGGCCGTGACAACCGCCGCGTCGGCATTCCGCGTGGTCCACGACCACGTCACGTCCGTGTTCCGGCACGACGACCTGGCATCGGCGCTGGCGGCGACCGAACTCACCGAGAACGACCTCGTCAACTAAGCGTGGAATAGGGGAGCCACTCATGCGCGGGATCATCTTGGCCGGCGGCTCGGGCACACGCCTGCATCCGATCACCGTGGGCATCAGCAAGCAGTTGCTTCCGGTGTACGACAAACCGATGGTCTACTACCCGCTGTCCACCCTGATGATGGCGGGGATCCAGGACATTCTGGTGATCACCACCCCGCACGACGCGGCGGGCTTTCAGCGGCTCCTGGGTGACGGCTCGCAATTCGGGATCAACATCAGCTACGTGACGCAGCAGAGTCCCGACGGTCTGGCCCAGGCCTTTGTCCTGGGCGCCGACCACATCGGCAACGACTCGGTGTCGTTGGTGCTGGGCGACAACATCTTCTACGGCCCGGGGCTGGGCACCAGCCTGAGCCGCTTCCAAAACATCAGCGGCGGAGCGGTTTTCGCCTACTGGGTGGCCAACCCGTCGGAGTACGGCGTCGTCGAGTTCAGTGACGACGGCACGGCACTGTCGCTGGAGGAGAAACCCAAGACACCGAAGTCCAATTACGCGGTGCCGGGCTTGTACTTCTACGACAACGACGTGATCGAGATCGCCAAGGGCCTGAAGAAATCGGCGCGCGGTGAATACGAGATCACCGAGGTCAACCAGATCTATCTCAACCGAGGGCAGCTCTCGGTCGAGGTGATGGCCCGCGGAACGGCGTGGCTGGACACCGGCACGTTCGACTCCCTGCTGGACGCCAGCGACTTCGTGCGCACGCTGGAACGACGGCAGGGCCTGAAGGTCAGCGTTCCCGAGGAAGTGGCATGGCAGCAGGGCTGGATCACCGACGAGCAGTTGGCCGAGCGCGCCCGCACCCTGCTCAAGTCCGGGTACGGCGGCTATCTGCTGGATCTGTTGGAGCGGAGCCGATTTCACTAGGCTTTGCCAGCGCCGCGGCGATCGCCGTCGTCAGCGGCACCGACAGCGCCAGCGCGATGCCGCCCACCGCCGACCGCGCGATCTCGATGGCCACACTCTCGCTGGTCAGCACGTCGGTCAACGAGCGGTTGGCCACGCTGAACAGCAGCAGTAGCGGCAGCGAGCTGCCGGCGTAGGCCAGCACCAGCGTGTACACCGTGCTGGCGATGTGGTCGCGTCCAACTCGGATGGCGCCCAGGAAGATCGCGCGCCGCGAGCCACCGAGGTGGGCGAGCTCGAACACCGTCGACGCCTGCGTCACCGTCACATCGTTGAGCACGCCGAGCGACCCGATGATGAAGCCGGCGAGCAGCAGACCGCTGATCGACACGTTGCCCAGGTACGCGCTGACGGTGGCGTTCTGGTCATCCGACAACCCGGTCAGATGGGCTAATTGTATTGCTGCCCAGGACAATCCCGCAGCCAGCAGCAGCGAAGTCAGGGTGCCCAGCAGCGCGGCGCTGGTCCGCAGACTCACGCCGTGCGCCAGATAGATGACGGCGTAGAGGATGGCCGCCGCGGCCACCAGGGCCACCGGAACCGCGGGCGCGCCGTCGCGCAACGCAGGCAGCAAGAACGCCACCAGGACCACGAACGCGACCCCGATGCCCACCAGCGCCAGCAGTCCCCGCCACCGCGCCACGGCGACGATCACCACCGCGAACGCGACGGCCAGCGCGACCAACGACCAGCCGCGTTCGAAGTCGTAGAACGCGTAGCTGGTGGCGCCTTGATCGTCGACCTGTCGGACGAGCCGAATGTGATCTCCCACCGCGAATTTCGGCTGGCCCGGGCCGGGGGAGGACTCCAGCAACGTGTTGGCGCCCGCGTTGGGCCCGGAATCGATGGCCACCTGGGTCAGCACGCACCGCCCCGCGCCCGGCGGCGCCGGCTGCGGCGAGGTGGTGAGCACCTGGCTGACCGACGGGCTGCCGCAGTCACCCACGCCGCTGGACAGCACGTGCCCGGCCTGCGTGCTCACGGCGCCGCCGGCCGCGTTCTGGAAGGGCATGGGGATGGCGACGTGCTGCCGGCTGGGCCACAGCGCGATGGCGCCACCCAGGACCGCCACCCCGATCGCCACCAACAGCCCGACGACGATCCTGGCGGGCAGCGACTCAACCGGGGCGGGTCCGGACAGGCTGTGTGAATGCGAGTGCGAGTGCGTCACCCGGTCCACCGTAGAGGCGCCGGCTGCGAAGATGCTTACTGGCGATAGCCGACCAGGAAGTTGCCCAGCCGCTCGATCGCCGCGGCCAGGTCGCGGGCCCACGGCAGCGTCACGATGCGCAGGTGATCCGGTGCCGGCCAATTGAATCCGGTGCCCTGGGTGACCAGGATCTTCTCCTGCAGCAGCAGGTCGAGGACGAGCTGTTCGTCGTCGGTGATGTCGTAGACCTCGGGGTCCAGCCGGGGGAAGGCGTACAGCGCGCCCTCGGGTTTGACGCAGGACACCCCGGGAATCTCGTTGAGTTTCTCCCAGGCGACGTCGCGCTGTTCGAGCAGCCGCCCGCCGGGCAGCACCAGGTCTTCGATGCTCTGGTGGCCACCGAGGGCCACCTGGATCCCGTGCTGGGCCGGGACGTTGGGGCATAGCCGCATGTTGGCCAGCAGGTTGATGCCCTCGATGAAGCTCTCGGCGTGGTCCTTGGGGCCGGTGATCGCCAGCCAGCCCGCGCGGTAGCCGGCAACCCGGTAGGCCTTGGACAGCCCGTTGAACGTGAGGCACAACATGTCGTGGGCCAGCGAGGCCACGTTGATGTGCTTGGCGTCGTCGTAGAGGATCTTGTCGTAGATCTCGTCGGCGAGCAGCAGCAGTTCGTGCTTGCGCGCCAGTTCCACCATCTGGGTGAGCACCTCGCGGCTGTAGACCGCGCCGGTCGGGTTGTTGGGGTTGATGATGACCAGCGCCTTGGTGCGCTCGGTGATCTTGGACTCCAGGTCGGCGATGTCGGGCTGCCACGCCTGCGTCTCGTCGCACAGGTAGTGCACGGGCGTGCCGCCGGCCAGCGACGTCGACGCCGTCCACAGCGGGTAGTCCGGCGACGGGATCAACACCTCGTCGCCGTTGTCGAGCAGGGCCTGCAGCGTCATCGTGATCAGCTCGGAGCACCCGTTGCCCAGGTAGACGTCGTCGACGTCGAAGCGGGGGAAGCCCTCGACCAACTCGTAGCGGGTGACCACCGCCCGGCGCGCGGGCAGGATGCC
Source organism: Mycobacterium sp. 852002-30065_SCH5024008 (assembly GCF_001665645.1). NCBI lineage: Bacteria > Bacillati > Actinomycetota > Actinomycetes > Mycobacteriales > Mycobacteriaceae > Mycobacterium > Mycobacterium sp. 852002-30065_SCH5024008. The sequence goes on from NZ_LZSZ01000181.1 coordinate 4,311, forward strand.
CTGCGAGTCGGAGTAGCCCTGCGCGTACGGCAGCGCCTGGATCATGTCGCGCATGATCACGTCGGGCGCCTCGAAGCCGAACGGCGCCGGGTTGCCGATGTTGAGCTTGAGGATGCGATGCCCTTCGGCCTCCAGCCGCGCGGCATGCTGGTGCACCGGGCCGCGGATCTCGTACAGAACGCCCTGAAGCTTGGACGACTGCGCGAAGACACGCTGCCGGTGGTGAGCGGACGCGTTCAGGGGCAGCTGGTGAGTGGTCACGTCATCAATGGTGCCACTTGTGTCCACCGAAATTTGCTGTCAAGCCGCAAAATCCCAGGTCAGCGTTTGCCCGGCGGACGCGCCCCACGCGCTATACCCAGCCCCTTCACCGGCGGGCCGGACGGTGCGTCGGCGCTGTCGGTCTCCTTTGCCGGCTCCGCTTTCGGCGCTGGCTCGGGCTCGGCTTCTTCGGGCTGGGCCTCGGCCTTGGGTGCCTCGGCGGCCGGCGCGGCCTTCTTGGCGCCGGGTCGTTTCGCCCCGGCCGCGATGCCCACGCCCTTGACCGGCGCCGCGGGCGCCTTGTCGCCGGGCTCGTCCTGGGCCTTGCCTTCGTCGGCGGGGGTTTCGGCCTTCGGCGCGGCCTCCGCCTTGGGCGCCTCGGCGGCCGGCGCGGCCTTCTTGGCGCCGGGTCGCTTGGCCCCGGCGGCGATGCCCAATCCCTTGGCCGGGGCGGCAGGCGCCGCGGGAGACTCCGCAGGCGCCTCCGTCTTGGCTTCGGCCTGGGCCGGCGCTGCCTTCTTGGCGCCGGGCTTCTTGGCGCCGCCGGCGATGCCCAGCCCCTTGGCGGGCGCGGCGGGCGCTGCGGACGCGGAGGCCTCGGCCTTGCCGTCAGCGGCGGGCTCGGCGGCCTTCTTACCGGGCTTCTTGGCGCCGCCGGCGATGCCCAGCCCCTTGACGGGCGCCGCGGGCGCGGCCTCGGACTTGGGGGCGGCCTCGGCGGGCGCCTCCTCGGTCTCCTTGGCCGGTGCCTCGACGGTGGCGGTGGCCTTGGGTGCCTGAGCCGCCCGCTTCTCCGCCTCCTTGGCGGCCGTGCCCTTTTCCGGCAGCGTCGCCTTGTCGTACTCGAGGGACCCGAGCAGCACCTGGGCGACGTCGAGCACCTCGACCCCGCTGCGGCCGGCCTCTTCCTGCCGGTCGTTGACGCCGTCTGTGACCATCACCCGACAGAACGGGCAGGCGGTCGCGATGGTGGATGCCCCGGTGGCCAGTGCCTCGTCGACGCGTTCGTGGTTGATCCGCTTGCCGATGTGCTCTTCCATCCACATCCGCGCGCCGCCCGCGCCGCAGCAGAAGCTGCGCTCGGCGTGCCGCGGCATCTCGGTGAGCGTTGCCCCCGCGGCCCCGATCAGCTCGCGCGGCGCCTCGTAGACCTTGTTGTGCCGTCCCAGGTAGCAGGGGTCGTGGTAGGTGATGTCCTGCGAAACAGGGGTCACCGGCACCAGCTTGTTGTCGCGGATCAGCCGGTTCAGCAGCTGCGTGTGGTGCAGCACCGAGTAGTTCGAGCCCAGCTGCCGGTATTCGCGGCCCAGAGTGTTGAAGCAGTGCGGGCAGGTGACGACGATCTTGCGGTCGACGGTCTCCACGCCCTCGAACACCCCGTCCAGGGTCTCGACGGCCTGGGCGGCCAGCTGCTGGAAGAGGAACTCGTTGCCCGAGCGGCGCGCGGAGTCGCCGTTGCAGGTTTCGCCGGTGCCCAGCACCAGGTACTTCACCCCGGCGATGGCCAGCAGTTCCGCGACGGCCTTGGTGGTCTTCTTGGCCTTGTCGTCGTAGGCGCCGGCGCAGCCGACCCAGAACAGGTACTCGAAGCCCTCGAAGCTGTCCACGTCCTCGCCGTAGACGGGAACGTCGAAGTCCACCTCGTCGATCCAGTTGGTCCGGTCGGACGCGTTCTGGCCCCACGGGTTGGACTTGGTTTCCAGGTTCTTGAACAGCACCGACAGTTCCGAGGGGAACTCCGATTCCATCATCACCTGGTAGCGGCGCATGTCGATGATGTGGTCGACGTGCTCGATGTCCACCGGGCACTGCTCGACGCACGCGCCGCAGGACACGCAGGACCACAGCACGTCGGGGTCGATGACGCCGCCCTGTTCGGCGGTGCCGACCAGCGGGCGGGTGGCCTGCTCCGGGCCGGAGCCCATGACGCGGCCGAAGCCCGACTCCGGGACGTGGTGCGCCTCGGCGTGCTTCTCGCCGGCCAGTTCCTCGCCGATCCCGCCTTCCGGCGTGTTTTCGGCGGGCGATTCCTTATCCCCGAGGATGTAGGGCGCCTTGGCCATCCAGTGGTCGCGCAGGTCCATGATGACGAGCTTGGGAGACAGCGGCTTGCCGGTGTTCCAGGCCGGGCACTGCGACTGGCAGCGACCGCATTCGGTGCAGGTGGCGAAGTCCAGCATGGCCTTCCAGCTGAAGTCCTCGATCTTGCCGCGGCCGAACTCGGCGTCGTCGGGCGGGTTTTCGAAGTCGATCGGCTTGCCGTCGGCCTCGATCGGCAGCAGCGGGCCCAGCCCGTCGGGCAGCCGCTTGAAGATGACGTTGATCGGCGCCGTGAAGATGTGCAGGTGCTTGGAGTGCAGCACGATGATGAGGAAGCCCAGCATGACGGCGATGTGCAGCAGCAGGGCCGTGGTCTCGATGATCTCGTTGGCCGGCTGGCCGAGCGGGCGCAGGATCGCCCCGAAGAGCTGAGACAGGAAGGCGCCGTTGCCGTAGGGCAGCGTGCCGTTGTTGACCGCCGACCCGCGGACCAGGACGTAGGTCCAGATGACGTTGAAGATCATGAACAACACCAGCCACGCGCCGCCGGTGTGTGAGCCGTAGAACCGTGACGAGCGGCCGATCTCGCGCGGGCTGCGCATGAGCCGAATGATGGCGAACGTGGTGATGCCGAGGAAGACGGCGGTCGCAAAGAAGTCCTGCAGGAAGCCCAGCGCGTCCCAGCGCCCGATGATCGGGATGTGGAAGTTGTCCTGGAACAGCAGACCGTAGGCCTCGATGTAGACCGTGAGCAGGATGAAGAAGCCCCACATGGTGAAGAAGTGCGCCAGGCCGGGGATCGACCATTTGAGCAGGCGGCGCTGCCCGAAGACCTCGGAGAGCTCGGCCCAGATTCGCTTGCCGGGCTCGTCGGTATGCCCCGAAGCGGGCTTCCCCGACGTGATCAGCTTGAACAGCCACAGGACCCGTCGTCCGGCGAGCGCGGCCACGACCAGCGTCATGCCCATGCCCACGATGAGTCTGATCAGCATCTGCGTGGTCACAGAAGGTCTCCCCAATGCATCTTTGAATCAGCCTGCGAATTGTTTGCCTGCTTAGCCCTGCTCATAGTTACATCTCCGCAGCTTTCGCCGCGAGAAAGGCTGCCCTAACTTAAAAGTCCGCCGGCGTCCGTGGCCTGCATTGTTAGCGAGCCCGGTGTGACCCTCATCGCCGCGACCGGCCGCGTCAGCCCCGCGGCACGAAGGGCGGCAGGAGCGGCCGGAACCGGGTCGTCGTGGGGGGTGCGGCCGTGGTGGTCGCCTGCGACGTCGTGGGCGGCGCGGTGGTCGTCGGCGGCGGGGGCGTCGTCGTGGTGGTCGGCGGCGGCGTCGTGGTGGTGGTGGTGGTCGGCGGCTCGGTTGTCGTGGTGGTCGGCGGCTGCTCGGACGACGACGGCGGCGACGACGGCGGTGGCGGCGGGAGGACCGTTTCGGTGGTGCTGCCATTCGGCTGGGTGATGGTCACGGTTTGCGACGTTTGCGGGGGAGCCGGCGTGTTCGGCGGGGTGGTGTTGACCGGGTGGGACTTGGGGCGGCCGAGGGTCAGGGCCAGCACGATGGCTACCAGCACCGCCGCCGCCGCCCCCGCCACCAACAGGACCAGCGCGGTGCGTTTGTACCAGGGCAACGGGCCCTCTTCCGCGGCGTAGCGATCGCCGTCCGCGTAGCCCGAATCCGTTGCCTCCCGGGAGTACTCGCCCGTGGCGTCGCGCCCAGTGTAGGGCACCGGCTCGTCGCCGCCGTCGACGTCCTGGGACCAGGCCAGGGCGCCGTCCACATCGGTGGCCTGGGCGGCCGACGCGGCCTGGGTCATGTCGATGCCGGCGGTGCCGACCATCTCGGTCGGCGTTTCCACGACGGCGCCCACGGCGGTCGGGACGCCGGCCGACGTCTGCTGCTCACCGAGCACCGCCGCTCCGATGGCTGCGCTGACCGCGGGCTGCGGTGGGGTGTGCACCGGCATCTGAAAACGCTCCGACAGCCGCGCTGCGAGCAGCGGGATGCCGGCGCCGCCGCCGACCGCCGCCACGGCGGCCAGCCTACCCCTCGCAATTCCGTTGCGGCGCAACGCTTCTTCCAGGGTGCCCAGGAACCGGTCCAGCGGTTCGGAGATCAGTTGCTCCAGCTCGGCTCGGGACAGCTGCGCGTTCGCACCCGGAGCCAGCGCGACGGAGGCCGTCGCGGCGGTCGACAGTTGCTCCTTGGCGCGCCGGCATTCACCGAGCAGGCGGCTCTGCGAGCCCATCCGGACGGTGCTGCCCAGGTCGGCCATGGTGTCGTCGGAGGCCCGCAGGCGGCCGAGCACGAGCTGATCGATCGCGTCGCCGGAGAAATCGGCGGATCGCACCGTCGGGCCGACGCGGGTGAAGTGGGACCCGGCGTCCATCAGGGTGACACTGGTGCCGCTGGCGCCGAAATCGCACAGCGCGACGACGCCGGCGGACGGGAATCCCGGTCTGCCGCGCAGCGCCGCGAGCGCGGCGGTGGCGTCGGACACCAGCACCGGCGCCACACCACCGCGGGCGAGATCCGGCTGGGCGAAGAATTCCTCACGCAGCGCGGTGAACTGGGCGTCGGACCAGTACGCGGGGACGGCAATGGTGATCGGGGTGCCGTAGCCGACGGTGCGCGCCATGGCCTCGATCGCCTCGACCGTCAGCACCTCCCCGAGGTACTTCGTCCCATCGGCAGCTACCAGGGGGGACCGGTCGCCGACGCGCTCGACGAATCCGCGCAGCACCATTCCGTTTTCGGTCAGGTTCGGGTTTTCCTCCGGCAGGCCAACTTCGGTCGGCCGGCCTTCGAAGAGCGTCAATACGGCGCTGCGGACCACCGGCGGCCTGCCCGCGCGGGCAGCCACCAGGTTGGCCGCCCCAATCGACAGCCCGAGCGACTCGCTCATGCCCCGCACCCCACTTCCGATCGCCCGGTGGTCCTCACCATAGCGGCCGACGGGGTCAGCGCAGGCCGGGCGGGACCGTGATCGCCGTGGGCACCCCCGGAATCGTGATCACCGAGGGCACCTGCGGCAGGTGATGCTTATGCGTTGGTTCCTGCTGACTCGGCTGGCGCGTGGGCTGCTGCGTCGGCTGCTGTGCCGGCGCCTCGACGGCGCTGCTGGTGGTCGGCGTCGTGGTGGTGGTCGGCGCGGTCGTGGTGGTGGTGGTCGTCGTGCTCGTGCGGCTGGTGCTCGGGGACGGGCTGGTGCCTTGTCCACCCTGCAGCAGCTCGGTGATGCCGTAGACGATCAGCGCGATCAAGATCGCGACGAACACCAGCCAGGCGATGAGCAGCGGGGGCTTGCGATACCACGGAGTGGGTTCGGCCTCCAGGTCGTCGAACGCTTCAGGCTGCTCGAACCCCTCGGGCGGGTTCGCCGGGGGTTCGCCGGTGGTCGGCTGCTCAGCGACGCCGTAGTCGGCATGCCGGGTCGCCTGTTCGTGGAAGTCGTCGGGTGGGCCGTTGCGTGCCACGGCACCGATGGTACTGACACCACCTGCCAGCCTCCCGAGCGCGCCTTCAGAACGTGTTGACCTTGTCGAGCGCGTCCCGGACGCGTCCCCGCGCCCTGTCGAGCCGGGCGGCGGCCTCGGCCGCGTCGACGCCGGCGAGCAACGCGACGATTGCGGTCTTGGCATGACCGCCCGCGGCGGCGAGCGCGCCGGCCGCGGTTTCCTCGTCGACACCGGCCGCGTCGCGCACGATGCGCACCGCGCGGCGGCGCAGCTTCGCGTTGGTCGCGCGCACGTCGACCATCCGCGGTCCGTAGGCCTTGCCGAGCGCGATCATCACGCTCGTCGAGAGCGTGTTGAGTACGACCTTCTGCGCCGTTCCCGCGGTCAGCCGGGTGGATCCGGCGAGAACCTCAGGGCCGGTGAGCAATTCGATCACCACATCGGCAGATGCCGCGCTGCCCGCGTTGTTGACGATCGCGACCGTCAGCGCGCCCGCCGCACGCGCGTGCTCGAGCGCACCGAGCACGTACGGCGTGCGGCCCGACGCCGTGATCCCGACGAGCGCGTCGGCGGCGGTCAGGTCGGCGAGATCGGTTGGCTCAAAGGCGTCTTCGGCGCCCTCGATCGCTCCGGTCAGCGCCGCCGGCCCGCCGGCGATCACACCGCGCACGAGGTCGGTGTCGAACGTGGGCGCGCACTCGGCCGCGTCGAGCACACCAAGCCGCCCGGGAGTTCCGGCGCCGGCGTAGATCAGCCGGCCGCCGTGCTCGAGCCGCGCGGCGATCGCCTCGGCCGCCGCCGCGATCCGCGGGACCGCCGCCGCCACCGCGGCATGCGCCTCGCCTTCGGCGGCGACGAGCAGCGCGACGACCTCCCCGATGGGCCGCGCGTCGAGGTCGAGCAGGCCCGGACGCTCGGCTTCGGTGGCGAGCGCGTCGAGTCCTTGCGCGGCAGAGGTTTTCGGTGTCACCTGCACGCGGATCACGTGGGGCTCGTGGATCGCCCCCAGCCGCAGCGCCCCGTCGAGCGGGTCGCCGACGGTGGGGACGAGGTCGAGCTTCTCGCGCAGCGCTTTGCACCCGGCCAGGCCGCCGACCATCGCGACCGGGCCATTCCCGGCCGCGCGAGCGGTGGCGGCGAGCGCCTCAGCCGCCGCGCCGACGATCGCCAGCGCGGCAGCGTCGCCTTGCGCAGCGAGGACGTCGGGTGCGAAGGACGCGAGCCCGGCGGCATCGGTGAGCTGCGCGGGCCAGGTCTCCGGCGCGCCGAAGCGGGCGCGGGCGGCGTCGAGCAGCGTGGTGGACGGGCCGCGGCCGTCGTGCGCGCGCAGCGCCGCGCGCAGCCCGGCGGCGCCGATCCACGCGCCGCCGCCCTCGTCGCCCAGCCACGGGCCCCAGCCGTCGGCAGTCCGCAGCGCGCCGTCCGCGTCGATCGCGAGCGCCACGACTCCGGTGCCCGCGATCAGCACGATGCCCGGCTCCCCGTTCAGCGCGCCGGCATGCGCGATCACGGCGTCGCTGGTCACCGCGACGCGCTCCGCCCGCAGCGAGGCCAGCAGCGCATCGCCCAGCGCACGCGCCGCGTCCGGCGCCGCCAGCGCCCCGGCGGCGCCCACGATCGCCTCGTCGACCGCGCCGAGCTGGCGTGCGACGTTCAGGATCGCCGCCTCCGCGGCCCGCACGCCGCCGGGCGCCGCGAGCCCCGGCGCGCCCGGCCCCTCAGCCCTGCGGCCGCATGCCGAAGCCAGGCACGACGTCTTACCCAAGTCGACGGCGAGGATCACCGCACCCATCCTTTATCGGCGCGGGCTATGTGTCGACTGGCGGGCAGACTGGTCTGGTGGAGCCGGCGTTGCTGACCGTGGGGCACGGGACAGCCGGCCGTGAGCGGCTAGCGGAGTTGCTCGCCGGCGCCGGAGTTGCGCTGGTGGTGGATGTGCGGCGATACCCGGCCAGCCGGACGAATCCGGACGTGCGGCGGGAGGCCCTGGAATGCTGGCTGCCCGAACGCGGCATCGACTACCGGTGGGAGCCTCGCCTGGGCGGGCGGCGTCATGTCGCGGCCGGAGAACTGGAGCCGGACAGCTGGTGGACGGTGGCCGCATTCCGGGCGTACGCCGCATACACCCGGACGCCGGAGTTCGACACCGCGCTGGACGAGGTCCTGGCCGACGCCGCCCGGCGCACCACCGCGGTGATGTGCAGCGAGAGCGTCTGGTGGCGCTGCCACCGGCGGCTGATCGCCGACGTAGCAGAGCTCGGTCGCGCGGTGCCGGTGCGCCACCTCATGCCCGACGGGCGCCTCAGCCCACACCGCCCCGCCGCCGGTGCTCGCCGCCGCCCCGACGGCCACCTGGTATGGGATGGCTGAGTTGGTCGGGCCACCCGGCACGGCGGTCGCCGGTCCGGACTTCGGCCGTCAGAACGTGTTGACCTTGTCGACGCTGACGAACATGCCTGGGCGTTTGGTGCGCCAGGCTGTGTCGCCCATCCTGTGAGACTTTGTTCGGGTGTCCCGTCCGTGTGCCGCGGGCCGGGACCGTGACGCTTCTGTTCAGCGACGTCACATGAACTTCGGGTTACCGCTAAATAGCGTGTATCGCGTTGCTCATTCGTTGGTTGTGCTCGGTATCCAGTTGCCATGGAATCCGGCCGGTACTCTGTGCGGCAGCTTGATAGTCGCAACGTCCTCAAGGGTTTGTGCGTTGAGGATCGCTAGCTCGCTGCGATTCGCGGATCGGTCATAGGCATAGCCCATGAGCACACCGTCGTCTTCGGCGGCGTCGGGCGATGAAGGATGAAACACGAATTCGCCCAATGCTTTTTGCGGGCTTAGGGAACGTGACTGAGTGTTGCCGCGCACAAGATCGTGCTTGAGCAAGCAGTCGCCACCTTCGATGCCCTCCAGCACCGTCGGTGCGTAGCCGTACCGATGCCGCTTTGCCGCCAGGCGCTCGTCGATGCGCGGAAACTCCTGGCCACGATCATCAAAGCGGGATTCGCGTACCTGCCCGTCGTCCAGGTCGATGATCCAGCGGTCCAATGTGGGCGGCCCTTCATTCGGGCCGGTCCGATCGCGATCGAACATCTTGGGATTTCGCACCACATCGAGCACGATGGTGTCGTCTTCTTCGTAGGCGTTCATCGGGTGGAAAACGTAGCAGGGTTCGACGTCGAACCAACGCACATCGGCATCTCCACCCTCGCGCGGCATCACGCCCACGCGCGCCGGGTAATTCGGGTTCCACGAGTAGGGTATCCGCCGTCCGTGGTGGCCGTGGGCAGACGCGCCGCAATCGGATCGGGGATCGCCACCCGGCCGATCACCGCCGACAACATCAGTCGGGCAACCGCGCGCAGTCCGCGCGGCATCGTCACGGCGGCGCCTATCGCGGTGTCGAAGGTGACCGGCAGGTCGTAGAACACGACATAACGTTCGGTCAGGGAAAAGTCGTGCATCATCGGACTGCCGCCGACCGTGATATCGACGGTGCGTCGCGCACGACCCTCGACATCGATCACCGAATACTGCACCTTGTTGCCGCGGTACACGTCGTAGGAAACTGCATGCAGTTCACCCGTTTCCGGGTCACGATGGGGGTGCGCTGTGTACCCGCCGGTGAGCGTTCCCGCGAAGTCGCACACGCCCACGGTGTCTAACTCGTCGGTGAGTTCATAGTTGGCGATCCCGCCTTCGATCAACGCGATTGTCTTGCCGGCATGTCCGATTACGTTGGTATTAGCGCCGATTGGAAAGACGCCGAAGTGACCAGGGGGTGCTGGCTCACCGAGAGCCCTCCTACGTACACCACACCTAACGGTTTGCGCTGGATGGACGATGATCCTGCCGCCAAACTTGACACGTGTCAAGTTTGGCTTTCTGCGTCGTACGCGCGACTGCCTGGACCTGATGCGGGCCTGTCGATGACGGCCGGAGGGTGCTTGCGGACAACCTGGACGCCGTGACCAAAATCTGCTGCGGACCCAGTCCCTTTAGAAGGTGTTGACCTTGTCGACGCTGACGAACATGCCGTGCCCGGTGCGGTCGTTGGTGAAACGGGTGCCGTCGGGGGTGGCGTTGATCGTCCAGCCCGCGGCGTTGTAGGTCTTGTAATCGATCTGGACGGTCGGGATGGCGCCCAGGTTTCCGAGCACCCACTGGACCTTGCCGCCGGAGTCCACGCTGACGCCGTTGGCGTGCTCGCCGTCCTGCATGGGGGAATTGGTGAACGGCGCCTCGCAGCCGACGGTGGCCTTATTGATCTGGCAGCGTGTGGTTCCCGACTTGGTTTCGATGAACACGTAACCGTTCTGGTCGGGCGGGAGCGGGATGGCGCCGGCCGGTGCGGTCGGGTTGGCCGGCGTCGTCGGCAGGCCGGGGGCCGGGCTGGCGGTGGGCGCCGGCGACGACACGCTGGGCCTGGGGGTGGGGAACGTGGGCTCGACCGGACCCGCGCCCGGCGCGGCGACGGGCCGGCCCGCGATGGTGGACGAACAGGCGTCGATCAGCGCGGGACTGATCAGCACCGGCGCGATCAGCAGGGATCCACCGGCAAGGCTCCACCGTGCCCTCTGGGAAAACCGCACGCGCAACTCCCGATTATCAGCAATATCGGGACATCAGATTACGCGTGAAGTGACGAAAACCCCGGTAACCGCGCACCTGTCGATGCGGCCCCGATGGTGAAGCTTTACCGCTGCGTGACCGATTGCGTCTCGGCGGCGCGGCGCGCGGCCGCGACGATGCCCTGGTAGCCGGTGCACCGGCAGAAGTTGCCCGACAGGCCTTCCCGGATCTCGTGGTCGCTGGGGTCGGGGTTGTCGCGCAGCAGCGCGGTCAGCGACATCACGAAACCCGGCGTGCAGAAGCCGCATTGCAGCCCGTGGCACTCCCGCAGCGCCGATTGCACGGGCGAGAGGGTGCCGTCCGGTGCGGCGACGCCTTCGACCGTCGTCACCTCGGACCCGTCGGCCTGCACCGCGAACATCAGGCACGAGCGCACGGCCTCGCCGTCCAGCAGCACCGTGCACGCCCCGCACGCCCCGTGCTCGCAGCCCAGGTGCGTTCCGGTCAGCCCGCACTTGTCGCGTAGGAAGTCCGCCAGCGTCATCCGCGGTTCCACCCCGGCCGTGATCGGAGTTCCATTGACGGACAGCTCGATTGGGTGTTCACGCATTGCTTGCCCCCAGGGCTTCGGCTATCGCTTGTGTCCACGCGCGCGCGGCCATGGTGGCGCCGACCTTCAACCGGTAGGGCGCCGACCCTTGCAGGTCGTTCGGAATGTCGTCGAGCCCGCTCATCGCGGCCTCGCCGATCTCCTCGGGGACCAGCTCGCCGACCGGCCTGCCCACGGCGGCGACCTCGGCCGCCGTCGCGCGCCGGACCGTGGACCCCATGCCCAGCAGCCCGACCGCGCAGCGCGACACCCGGTCGCGATCGTCGAGCTGGACGGCGACCAGGGCGCCGGCGATCGCGAAATCGCCGTGCCGCCGCGAGAATTCCTCGACGGCGAACCCGGACCTGCCGTCCCACACGGGGAACCGCACCCCGGTCAGCACCTCATCGGAATCCATGGTGGTCTCCCACACCCCGGCGAAGAAGTCGGCCGCCGCGATCTCGCGGCGCCCGCGTGGCGACTGGACCTCCATCACCGCATCCAGGGTCAGGGCGACCGCTGGGTATTCGCCGGCGGCGTCGGCATGGGCAATCGACCCGCCGAGGGTGCCCCGGTTGCGGATCTGAAAATGCCCGACGAACGGCGTCACCCGGGTCAACAGCGGAACCGCTTGGCGCACTTGCTCGTCGGCGCCGACGGTGGCCTCGGTGGTGCCCGCGCCGATCCACAGTTCTGAGCCCCTGCGCTCGATGCCCTGCAGCTCGGGCAGCCGGGAGATGTCGATCAGATGGTCGAAGTAGGCCAGCCGCATCGCCAGCATCGGCACCAGGCTCTGGCCGCCGGCAAGGATTTTCGCGTCGTCGCCCAGTTCGGCCAGCAGGCCCACGGCGTCGTCGACGGTGTCGGGGCGGTGGTATTCGAACGCGGACGGTTTCACCGTTCCCCCCGTTCCAGCTGGGCGGCGATCGACGCCGGGCTGGCCGGCAGCCGGGTGATCGTCACACCCAGCGGTGCGAGCGCGTCGTTGATGGCGTTGATCACCGCAGGCACCGAGCCGATGGCCCCGCCCTCGCCGGCGCCCTTGTAGCCGCCGGGCCCCGGCCCGGGAATCTCGACGTGACCGAATTCGATCGGCGGCACCTCGGTGGCCGTGGGCAGCAGGTAGTCGACGAAAGTCGTTGTCAGCGGGTTGCCGTCGTCGTCGTAGACCATGTCCTCCATCAGGGCGCCGCCGATGCCTTGCACCGTTCCGCCGGCGATCTGGCCCTCGACGACCGACGGGTTGATCATCGGCCCGACGTCCTCGCTGACGATGTAGCGCAGCAGCGTCACCTTGCCGGTCGCCACGTCCACCTCACAGGTGCAGGCGTGGGTCGCGTTGGACCAGTGGATGGGGTTGGTCGAGTTGAACCGGGCGGTCGCCTCCAGGTTGGCCGACATTCCCGGTGGCAGCTGCTGCGGCGAGTAGTACGCCACGTACGCCAGCTCGCCGAACGACACCGACTTGGCCGGGTCACCGCGGACGCTGGCCACCGAAAACCCAAGCTCCACTTCCGATTCCGCGACCTTGAGGTGGTGCGCGGCCAGCGCCACGATCTTCTCGCGCAGGATGGCGCCCGCCTCGCTGACCGCCCCCGCGGTCATCGGCGCGCTGCGGCTGCCCTGCGTGCCGGCCCCGTAGGGGGTGACCGCGGTGTCGCCCTGGATGGTGGCCACGTCGTCGATGTCGGCGCCCAGCGCGTCCGCGGTCAACTGGACGACGGTGGTCTCGATGCTGTTCCCGCTCGAGCCGCCGTTGACGTACACGTTGATCTTGCCGGTCGGCTCCATGCGGATGGTGGCGCCTTCGGTGGCCAGGTGGCCGGTAGCGGCGCCGGTCGGCTCGATGTAGGCCGAGAAGCCAAGGCCCAGATAGCGGCCCCGCGCCAGCGCCTCGGCTTGCTCTTTGCGAAACCCTTCGTGGTCAAGGATTTTCACCGCCTGCTCGAGGGTTTCGATCGGGGCGACGTGGTCGTACGGCATGCCGTTGGGGTTTGCGTACGGCATCTCGTCGCGGCGCAACAGGTTTCGGCGGCGCAGCTCCACCGGGTCGATGTTCATCTTGCGGGCGGCGATGTCGAGCAGGATCTCGCGCGCCAGCGTCTCGTACTGCCACGGGCCGCGATAGGCGGCCAGGCCGCTGGTGTTGGAGAACACCGTCTTGTAGTTGAAGCTGGCCTTGGGCACCCGGTAGGGGCCCGGGAAGAACATCCCGATGGCGGCCGTGGTCAGCACCGGATACGGCGTCGGGTAGGCGCCGATGTCCTGGACGAAGTCGATGTCCGCGGCCGCGATGTTGCCCTCGGCGTCGAAAGCCATGCGCGCGGTGCCGTCGACGTGCCGGGCCTGCCCGGCCGACATCAGGTTCTCGCGCCGGTCCTCGATCCACTTCAGCGCCGCCGGCACCTTGCGCGCGGCCAGCATGATGCACATGTCCTCGCGCATCGGGACGACCTTCTGGCCGAAGCCGCCGCCGGTGTCACGCATGATGACCCGAACACGTTGCGCCGCAACGCCCAACAGCCGGGCGCAGAACGCCCGCAGTTCGTGTGGGGTCTGGGTGGACGCCCACATGGTGAGTTCTCCTGTGGCGGCCGTCCATTCGACGACCAGGCCGCGGGTCTCGATCGGCACCGGCGCGTAGATCTGCTGATAGATGTGCTCTTTGACGACGCACGGCGCGTTGGCGAACAGCTCTTCGTCCGGCGGGGCCCCGCCCATCCCGCCGGCGACGTTGTTCGGGTAGGCGTCGTGCACCAGCACATCGCAGTCCTGGGCCCGGGTGAAGTCGCTGACCGCGGGCAGCGGCTCGTAGTCCACGTCGACGAGTTCCAGCGCGTCCTCGGCGATGTAGCGGCTCTCGGCGACGATGAGCGCGACGGGGTCGCCGACGAACTTGGCCTCACCCTCGGCCAGCGGCGGTCGCGGGGTGTCCGGCATGTCCTTGCCGGCGACGGCGTGCCACGCCTCTTTCACGTCCGGGTTGAGGTCGTCGGCGGTGAACACGGCGCGCACGCCGGGGAGCGCGAGGGCGGCCGAGGCGTCGATGCCGTTGATGCGCGCCCGCGCGAACGGGCTGCGCACGAAGCAGGCCTGCAGCATGCCCGGCCGCGAGATGTCGTCGACGAAGCTGCCGCGGCCGGTCAGCAGCCGGCCGTCCTCCACCCGTTGGACGCGGGTGCCGGCGTACCGGGGCGCCGGGGTGACGGCCTGCCCTTGTACGTCCTGACTCATGACGCTCCATCCGATGCCGGTGCATAGCGAAGTTATCGCTTTGGGAGAAGTGCAATGTCATCATAGGAGAGTGGGGTTACCGGAGTCGACCTCTCCACCACACAGCGTCGGAGTCGTGCTGGCCGCGGGCGCGGGGCGGCGCTACGGCAAGCCGAAGGTGCTGGTCGAGGGCTGGCTGCAGACCGCGGTCGACGCCCTGCGCGCCGGGGGCTGCGCCGACGTCGTCGTCGTGCTGGGCGCCGCGCAGGTCCCCGCCCCGGCCGGGGCTGTCGCGGTCACCGCGTCGCGGTGGGAAGACGGGTTGAGCGCCTCGGTGCGCACCGGCCTGGAGTGGGCCGGCCGGATGGGCGCGGATTACGCCGTGCTGCACGTTGTCGACACCCCCGACGTCGGCTCCGCCGTGGTGGCGCGGGTGCTCGGCCGCGCGATCGCGTCCCCCAGCGGGCTGGCGCGCGCCCTGTTCGGTGATCGCCCGGGCCATCCGGTGGTGATCGCGCGCCGGCACTGGCCTCAGGTGCTGTCGAACATCTCCGGTGATCGCGGCGCCGGGGCGTACCTGCGCACCCGGCACGACGTCGAGGTCGTCGACTGCGCGAGCCTCGCCGGCGGTCAGGACATCGACGAGCCTTAGGCCGCCGGGGATGGGTCGGCGGCCGGCAGCGCGGCGTCTTGGGCTGCGGCGTGCACCCGGTGGCGGACCAGGTACCAGCCGCCGATCAGCCCCGGGATCCCGACGGCCATTGCGCCGAGCAACCACGGGCCTTGGACCTTGTCCAACAACATCAGGACCAGCACGCCGGCCAGGAAGGCCAGGGTCAGGTATCCGCTGTAGGGCGCCAGCGGCATCCGGAAGTGCGGCCGCTCCAGCGTCCCGGCGCGGGACAGCCGGTAGAACCGCAGCTGGCTCGCCACGATGGTCCCCCAGGCCACCACAACCCCCACGGCGGCGATGTGGAGCACGATTTCGAACGCCTGGCTCGGTTTGAGGGCGTTGAGCACGATGCCCAGGAGGCCGACAACGGCGGTGAGCAGGATTCCGCCGTAGGGCACGCCGTTCTTCGTCATGGGTGCGGTGAACTTCGGGCCGCTGCCGTTGATCGCCATCGACCGCAGGATGCGGCCGGTGGAGTACAGCCCGGCATTCAGGCTGGACAGCGCCGCGGTGAGAACGACAAGGTTCATCACGCTGCCCGCCCCGCCGAACCCGACCTTCGAGAAGAACGTGACGAACGGGCTCACGTGGTCCCGGTAGGCGGTGTGTGGCAGCAGCAGCGCCAGCAGGACCGTCGACCCGATATAGAAGATGGCGATGCGAAATACCACCGAGTTGATCGCGCGCGGCATGATCTTGTGCGGGTTCGCGGTCTCGCCGGCCGCGATGCCGACGAGTTCGACGGCGGCGTAGGCGAAGACCACCCCCGAGGTGACGAGCACCAGGGGCAGCAGGCCGGCCGGCAGGAGGCCGCCATGACTGTCCCACAGCGCCACGCCGGGGTCGTGACCGTCGACCTTGAAGCGGCCGACCAGGAAGACGGCGCCAACGACCAGGAACGTCACCAGCGCAAGCACCTTGATCAGCGAGGCCCAGAATTCCAGCTCGCCGAACAGCCTGACCGAGATCAGGTTCATCGCAAGCACCATGACCAATGCGATCAACGCCAGCGTCCACTGCGGGACGGCCTGAAACGCCGTCCAGTAGTGGCAGTAGTGCGCGATCGCGGTGGTGTCCACGATCCCGGTCATCGCCCAGTTGACGAAGTACAGCCAGCCCGCGGCGTAAGCGGCCTTCTCGCCGAAGAATTCCCGGGCATAGGACACGAAGGATCCGGAGGACGGGCGGTACAGCACGAGCTCGCCGAGGGCGCGCAGGATCAAGAACACGAAGATGCCGCAGATCCCGTACACCAGGAACAGGCCCGGCCCCGCCGACGCGAGCCTTCCACCGGCGCCGAGGAAAAGACCCGTTCCGATGGCCCCGCCCAGGCCGATCATCTGTACCTGGCGGTTCGTGAGCCCCTTGTGGTAGCCCGCGTCTTCGCGGGTGAGCCGCGCGGCGGCGCTGTCTAGCGGTGCCATCAAGCTCCTGCCGGGGTGGCTCCAGGGAAGCTCAGGTTAACCCATCGGCGGGCCGGCGGGCTCGCTGAGCGGCTGCCGCGGTTTCCGCCGCGGGGGCACGGCCAACGCCGTCGCGGCGCACTCTTTCGGCGCCCCGGGAACAAGACGGCGGCAAGCGCCGTTAGCATGATCGACAAGTTGAGCGAACCAGACTCAATGCTGGGTTGACACCACGGTGTCGCCAAGAGCAGTCTTGAGCGAGGTTCACTCAGCATAGTGGCACCAAGAAGGCTCTACTCAATCAGGAGGAATCACTATGGCTCGTGCGGTCGGTATCGACCTCGGGACCACCAACTCCGTCGTCGCAGTTCTCGAGGGCGGTGACCCCGTCGTCGTCGCCAACTCCGAGGGCTCACGGACGACCCCGTCCATCGTCGCGTTCGCGCGCAACGGCGAGGTGCTCGTCGGCCAGCCCGCCAAGAACCAGGCGGTGACGAACGTCGACCGCACCATCCGTTCGGTCAAGCGGCACATGGGCACCGACTGGTCCATCGAGATCGACGACAAGAAATACACCGCGCAAGAGATCAGCGCGCGTGTGCTGATGAAGTTGAAGCGCGACGCGGAGGCGTACCTCGGTGAGGACATCACCGACGCCGTCATCACCGTGCCGGCGTACTTCAACGACGCCCAGCGCCAGGCGACCAAGGAAGCCGGCCAGATCGCCGGCCTGAACGTGCTGCGCATCGTCAACGAGCCCACCGCGGCCGCGCTGGCCTACGGCCTGGACAAGGGCGAGAAGGAACAGACCATCCTGGTCTTCGACCTCGGCGGCGGCACCTTCGACGTCTCGCTGCTCGAGATCGGCGAGGGCGTCGTCGAGGTCCGCGCCACCAGCGGTGACAACCACCTCGGTGGGGACGACTGGGACGACCGGGTCGTCGAATGGCTGGTCGACAAGTTCAAGGGCACCAGCGGCATCGACCTGACCAAGGACAAGATGGCGATGCAGCGGCTGCGTGAGGCCGCCGAGAAGGCCAAGATCGAGCTCTCGAGTTCGCAGAGCACCTCGATCAACCTGCCCTACATCACCGTCGACGCGGACAAGAACCCGCTGTTCCTCGACGAGCAGCTGACCCGTGCCGAATTCCAGCGCATCACACAGGATCTGCTGGACCGCACCCGTCAGCCGTTCCAGTCGGTGATCAAGGACGCCGGCATCTCGGTCTCCGAGATCGACCACGTGGTGCTGGTGGGTGGTTCCACCCGCATGCCCGCGGTGTCCGAGCTGGTCAAGGAGATGACCGGTGGCAAGGAGCCCAACAAGGGCGTCAACCCCGACGAAGTTGTAGCGGTGGGAGCGGCCCTTCAAGCGGGTGTGCTGAAGGGCGAGGTGAAAGATGTTCTGCTGCTTGACGTTACGCCGCTGAGCCTGGGCATCGAGACCAAGGGTGGCGTGATGACCAAGCTCATCGAGCGCAACACCACGATCCCCACCAAGCGGTCGGAGACCTTCACCACGGCCGACGACAACCAGCCGTCGGTGCAGATCCAGGTCTACCAGGGTGAGCGCGAAATCGCTTCGCACAACAAGCTGCTCGGCTCCTTCGAGCTGACCGGCATCCCGCCGGCTCCGCGCGGCGTCCCGCAGATCGAGGTCACCTTCGACATCGACGCCAACGGCATCGTGCACGTCACGGCCAAGGACAAGGGCACCGGCAAGGAGAACACGATCAAGATCCAGGAGGGCTCCGGCCTGTCCAAGGAGGAGATCGACCGGATGATCAAGGACGCCGAGGCGCACGCCGAGGAGGACCGCCAGCGTCGCGAGGAGGCCGACGTTCGCAACCAGGCCGAATCGCTGGTCTACCAGACGGAGAAGTTCGTCAAGGACCAGCGCGAAGCCGAGGGCGGGTCGAAGGTTCCCGAGGAGACGCTGTCCAAGGTCGACGGCGCCATCGCCGAGGCCAAGACGGCCCTGGGCGGCACCGACATTGCCGCGATCAAGGCGGCGATGGAGAAGCTGGGCCAGGAGTCCCAGGCGCTCGGACAGGCGATCTACGAGGCCACCCAGGCCGCGGGCGGCGCGGAGGCCGGTGCAGCAGGCGGACCGTCGGGCTCGGCTGACGACGTCGTGGACGCGGAGGTGGTCGACGATGACCGGGAGTCCAAGTGACGGACGGAGATCAGGAACCGGTGACGGTCACCGACAAGCGGCGGATCGACCCCGAAACGGGTGAGGTGCGGCAGGCCCCTCCCGGCCGAGAGCCGGGAGGGGGCACGTCCTCCGCGGAGTTTGCGGGCGAGAGCCCCGAGGAGGCCGGCAAGGCCGCCGAATTGCTGGGCGACCTGCAACGGGTTCAGGCCGACTTCGCCAACTACCGCAAGCGCGCGCTGCGCGACCAGCAGTCCGCGGCGGACCGAGCCAAGGCCGCCGTCGTCAGCCAATTGCTGGGCGTGCTCGATGATCTCGAGCGGGCGCGCAAGCACGGCGACCTGGAGTCCGGCCCGCTGAAGTCGGTGGCCGACAAGCTGGACGGTGCCCTGACCGGACTCGGTCTGGTGGCGTTCGGCGAGGAAGGCGAGGACTTCGACCCGGTGTTGCACGAAGCCGTGCAGCACGAGGGCGACGGCGGCGACGGCTCCAAGCCGGTGATCGGCACGGTCATGCGGCAGGGTTACAAGCTAGGCGAGCAGGTCCTGCGGCACGCTCTGGTCGGTGTCGTCGACACGGTGCCGGACGAGGGCGCCGCGGCGGCCGGGCCGTCCGAATCGGACGATAACCCCGGCGCATCCGGTGAATAGACCACAGAATCAGCACAACAACAGAACAGAAAGGTGGAAGGGGGTGACGCGACATGGCCCAGCGAGAATGGGTCGAAAAGGACTTCTATAAGGAGCTGGGCGTCTCCTCTGACGCCAGTCCCGAAGAGATCAAACGCGCTTACCGGAAGCTGGCGCGCGACCTGCATCCGGACGCCAACCCCGACAATCCCGCCGCCGGCGAGCGATTCAAGGCGGTGTCGGAAGCGCACAACGTGTTGTCGGATCCGGCGAAGCGCAAAGAGTACGACGAAACCCGCCGCCTGTTCGCGGGCGGCGGATTCGGCGGCCGCCGGTTCGACACCGGTGGTTTCGGCGGCTTCGGTGCTGGCGGTGACGGCGCCGAGTTCAACCTCAACGACTTGTTCGACGCCGCCGGCCGAAGCGGTGGCGCCAACATCGGTGACCTGTTCGGCGGCTTGTTCGGGCGCGGCGCCAGCGCCCGTCCCAGCCGGCCGCGCCGCGGCAACGATTTGGAGACCGAGACGCAGCTGGATTTCGTCGAGGCCGCCAAGGGCGTGGCAATGCCGCTGCGGCTGACCAGCCCGGCGCCGTGCACGAATTGCCATGGCAGCGGCGCACGTCCGGGCACCAGCCCAAAGGTGTGCCCCACCTGCAACGGTTCCGGCGTGATCAACCGCAACCAAGGCGCGTTCGGCTTCTCCGAACCCTGCACCGATTGCCGGGGCAGCGGCTCGATCATCGAGCACCCCTGTGACGAGTGCAAGGGCACCGGGGTCACCACCCGCACCCGCACCATCAACGTGCGCATCCCGCCCGGCGTCGAGGACGGGCAGCGCATCAGGCTGCCGGGGCAGGGCGAGGCCGGGCTGCGCGGGGCCCCGTCGGGCGACCTGTACGTGACCGTACATGTGCGGCCGGACAAGGTATTTGGCCGCGACGGTGATGACCTCACCGTGACCGTCCCGGTGAGCTTCACCGAATTAGCCTTGGGCTCAACGATTTCGGTGCCCACGCTGGACGGCAAGGTGGGCGTCCGGGTACCCAAGGGGACCTCCGACGGCCGCATCCTGCGGGTGCGCGGGCGCGGTGTCCCCAAGCGCAGCGGCGGCAACGGGGACCTGCTCGTCACCGTGAAGGTCGCCGTGCCGCCGAACGTGGAGGGCGCCGCGGCCGAGGCGCTGGAGGCGTACGCGGCCGCCGAGCGTGCCAGCGGGTTTGACCCACGCGCGGGATGGGCAGGTAATCGCTGATGGCCAAGAATTCACGAGACGAGTCTCGGACGTTCCTGATCTCGGTCGCCGCCGAGCTGGCCGGCATGCACGCCCAGACCCTGCGTACCTACGATCGCCTCGGCCTGGTCAGCCCGCAACGCACTTCCGGTGGGGGACGGCGTTATTCGGAGCACGACGTCAACCTCCTGCGCGAGGTGCAGCGGCTGTCCCAGGACGAGGGGGTCAACCTCGCCGGCATCAAGCGCATCATCGAACTGACCAATCACGTCGAGGCGCTGCAGGCGCGCGTGCAGGAACTCACCGAGGAGCTGGCACAGCTGCGCGCCGGCCAGCGCCGCGATCTGGCGGTGGTGCCCAAGAGCACCGCCGTGGTGGTGTGGCAGCCGCGCAGAACACGCGGCTGATCAGACCCGGATCGAAAACTGGGTGACCGCAGGCTCACCCGCCCGCGCGCAGCGATAGCCGCCGCGGCGCAGCGCGTCGGTCGGCGCGGTCATCGGCTCGAAGCACACGATTCGTTTCGCGGGGTCGTCCCCGGTGGGCGCGAAGATCTGCGTCGCGGGATACCCGCGCTCGAAGTGGACCTCCACGCGCCGCCCGCCACCCGAGACCGCGAACACCGCGCCGTCGGGCACCTGGTCGTAGGCGTCGTCAAAAGCCTTGTCCCCCAATGGCTCCGCGAGCGCCGCGTGGGGCTCGGATTCGCCGGTGGGCAGCCCGAGGTCGTCGAGCCGCAGATGCCGCAGCGGCGGCGTCTCGATCACCCACTCGGCGCGTGGCGCGTCGGGGATCTGCAGGTAGGGGTGAAAGCCGAAGCACAGCGGGACGGCGCGGGCGCCGTTGGCGGTCACCGTGGTGCGCACCGTCAGCGTCCGCTCGGCCAGCCGCACCGCCATCGTCAGCACATGCGGATACGGGAAGCTGGCCAGCAATTCTGGATCGGCGGCGAAATCCAACTCGGCGGTCAACTCGTTTGCCGACTCGGCGGTCACCCGCCAGCCCGGGTAGGCGGCTAGCACGCCGTGGATCGGCAACCCGTTCGGATCGGCACGGACCCGGTTTTCACCCGGTGTCAGCGTCGCCGTCGCGCCTTCGGCGGTATAGGTGTTCTCGCCCAACCGATTCGCCCAGGGATACAGGATCGGGATGCCCATCGTCTTGCCCGCCGCCACGTAGGCGTCCAGCCCGCGCCGTTGCCCGAGCAGCTCCACGCCGGCATCGCTCAGCGATGTGCCGATCATGCCCGCCTCGGGCACGAACTCCGCGGCCACCGGCGACGCCGGGTCGCGCAGGGTGACGACGCGCATGCCTACCTCCACAGTGGGTCGTGCTGAATATGTTCCGGCGGAGCGCCTTTGGCGATCAGGGCGGCGTTGGTGGCCTGCACCATCGACGGTCCGCCGCAGATCAGGATCTGCCGGTCTCCCCACCCGCCGTATCTGGTCACCACGTCGGGAAGCCGGCCGGTCTGCCGCACGTGCAGGCCGCGCGGCGGGGTGACGTCAGGATAGTCGGCGGCCCACGCCGGATCGGCGCTGTACTCCGACACCGGCGAGACCGACAGCCAGGGATTGTGGGACGCCACCTGCCACAGGGTGGGCAGGTCGTAGAGCTCGCAGCGATAGCGGGCGCCGAAGAACAGGTGCACCCGCGGGTTCACCGCGTACCGGCTCAGGTCCATGATCAGCGCCCGCAGCGGCGCCAGGCCGGTGCTACCGGCGACCATCAGCACGTCGCCGCCGTCCCGGTCGACCCGCATACCGCCGTGCGGACTGGACAGCCGCCACCTGTCGCCGGGCCGGGTCTCGTTGACGATGGCGGTGCTGACCAAGCCGCCGGGCACCACGCGGACGTGGAATTCGATGCCACCGCCGGGATCCGCCGGGATGGCGGGCGACAGGTACCGCCAGCGGCGCGGGCACTGCGGGACGTGGACGTTGACGTACTGGCCGGCGTGATAGTCCATCGGGCGGTCGAGCTGCAGCCGGACCACCGCAAGGTCGCGGGAGACCCGCATGTGCTCGATGACCGTGCCGTCCCACCAGGCGGGTCCCTCCTCGGCGTCCGCGGCGCCGCGCATCACCCCGATGATCAGGTTGAGCGACTGGTCGGCCGCCTCGTCGACGGCGGCGGTCCAGGCATCGCCGAGGTGGGTCCGCAACGTCGACCACAACGCGCGACGCAACGTGTCGTAATGCTGGGGCAGCACACCGTATTTGCGGTGGTCCCGGCCGAGCTGAGCCAGGAAGGCGACCGGTTCCTGGGCGCGCTGGGCGACGAGTTCGCCGTACACCCAGTGCAGGGCGTGGGCGAAAGCGGTCCGCTGCCCGCCCATTTCGGGTGGGAACAGGTCGCGTACCGACACGTCCAGGCCGAACCAATGGGTGTAGAACCGGCGGACGAGTTCGTTGCCGGGGCCCGACTCCTCCTGCGCGAAGGCGTCGCGCAGTACCCGCAACGCGTCGGTGTCCTCGAGCCCCACGGGGCCCGATTCTAGGCTCGCCGCGCGCCGAGATATTTTCACCAGTTAATGAAATGATACCTTCGTCGTATGCCGTCACCTGCTGCTTTCCCATCCGATGCGCGAAGACGCAGGGGTCGCCGCCAGGGCGAGCCCGTGTCGAAGGACGTGGTGCTCCGCGCGGCCAAGCAGCGGTTCGCCGCCCAGGGCTACGAGAAGACGACGCTGCGTGAGATCGGCGAGGACGCCCACGTGGACGCCGCGATGGTGCTGTACCTGTTCGGGTCCAAGGCCGAGCTGTTCCGCGAGTCGATGCGGCTGGTCCTGGATGGCGGCGTGCTGGTCGCCGCGATGACCGGCGGCTCGCGCGGGGACATCGGCGCCCGGTTGGTGCGGGCCTACCTGCAGATCTGGGACGAGCCGGAGACCGGTCCGACCATGGTCGCCATGCTGCACTCGGCGATGCTGAATTCCGACGCGCACGAAGCCTTCCGCGATTTCATGCGCGGTTACGTGATGGCGGCCATCTCCGGCGTCCTGGGCGAGGGTCCGGACACCTTGCTGCGGGCCAACCTGGCCGGGACCAACCTGGTCGGCACCGCGTTGTTCCGCTATGTGATGAAGGTGGGCCCGCTGGCCGATCTCGGCACCGACGAGGTGGTCGCGCTGATCGGGCCCAGCGTGCAGCGCTATCTGACCGCGGATGCGGACGAGCTGGACCTGCCGGCCGGCTATCGCCCGTGACCGGCTCAGCCCTGTTTGACGGTGTTGGTCGCCCCGGTGTTGACGACGTTCGGTGAGCCCCAGTGGAAGGTGACCGCGTTGCCGGTCCCGGAGGTGCTCACCGCGTCGGTGCTGTCGACCGCGACGCGGTTGCCGTGGCCGGAGACGCTGACGCTGGTGCAGTGTCCGGTGACGATGACGGTGTTGGTCTGGCCGCTGACTGAGAGGTAGCCGCCCTGGCAGCGGATGGTCTTCGATGTGCCGGCTCCGTTGACCTGCAACGTGCCCGACTCCGGGACGGTCGCCGACGGTCCGGCGCCGCCGAGGTCGGTGCGGAACCCGGCTAAGGCGAGTCCCGCCAGCGACAGCCCGCCGACCACGATGGCCAGCCTGAGGGCGCCGCGGACGCGGCCCGCGTCCGCCCGATCCTGGTGTGGTTCGGTCTGCGTCATCGCCAGGTGGGTACCCCGCGCGCCATATTGCCCAAAACTCGTTAGAGTTGAGCGGAACACACTCAACCTTGACGGCGTTGAACAACGCGACAAGCATTTTCCCTACTTACGCGAACGGAGGCGTCGTGGACTCTTTCAACCCGACAACCAAGACGCAGGCGGCTCTGACCTCGGCGCTCCAGGCGGCCTCGGCCGCCGGTAACCCCGAGATCCGCCCCGCGCACCTGCTGATGGCCCTGCTCACGCAGGCCGACGGCATCGCGGGACCGCTGTTGGAGGCTGTCGGCGTCCAGCCCGCGACCATTCGTACCGAGGCCGAGCACCTGGTCGAACGGCTGCCGCAGACCAGCGGCGCCAGCTCGCAGCCCCAACTGTCGCGCGAATCGCTGGCCGCCATCACCACCGCCCAGCAACTGGCCACCGAGATGGACGACGAGTACGTCTCGACCGAGCACCTGCTGGTCGGTCTGGCCACCGGTGACTCCGACGTCGCCAAGCTGCTGACCGGCCACGGCGCGTCGCCGCAGGCCCTGCGCGACGGCTTCGTCAAGGTCCGCGGCAGCGCCCGCGTCACCAGCCCCGAGCCCGAGGCCACCTATCAGGCGCTGGAGAAGTACTCGACCGACCTGACCGCCCGCGCCCGCGAAGGCAAGCTCGACCCGGTCATCGGACGGGACAACGAGATCCGCCGCGTCGTGCAGGTGCTGTCGCGGCGCACCAAGAACAACCCGGTGCTGATCGGTGAGCCCGGCGTCGGCAAGACCGCGATCGTGGAGGGCCTGGCCCAGCGGATCGTGGCAGGCGACGTGCCCGAGAGCCTGCGCGACAAGACCGTCATCAGCCTGGACATGGGCTCGATGGTGGCCGGCGCCAAGTACCGCGGCGAGTTCGAGGAGCGGCTGAAGGCCGTCCTCGACGACATCAAGAACTCCGCCGGGCAGATCATTACCTTCATCGACGAGCTGCACACGATCGTCGGGGCCGGCGCGACCGGCGAGGGCGCGATGGACGCCGGCAACATGATCAAGCCGATGCTGGCCCGCGGCGAGTTGCGGCTGGTCGGCGCCACCACGCTCGACGAGTACCGCAAGTACATCGAGAAGGACGCGGCGCTGGAGCGGCGCTTCCAGCAGGTGCTGGTCGGCGAGCCGTCGGTGGAGGACACCGTCGGCATCCTGCGCGGGCTCAAGGACCGCTACGAGGTGCACCACGGTGTGCGCATCACCGACTCGGCCCTGGTCGCCGCGGCCACGCTGTCCGACCGCTACATCACCGCCCGCTTCCTGCCGGACAAGGCCATCGACCTGGTCGACGAGGCCGCTTCGCGCTTGAAGATGGAGATCGACTCGCGGCCCGTCGAGATCGACGAGGTCGAGCGGCTGGTGCGCCGCCTCGAGATCGAGGAGATGGCGCTGGCCAAGGAGGAGGACGACGCGTCCAAGGAGCGGCTGGAGAAGCTGCGCTCCGAGCTGGCCGACCAGAAGGAGAAGCTGGCCGAGCTGACCACCCGCTGGCAGAACGAGAAGAGCGCGATCGATGTCGTCCGGGAACTCAAGGAGCAACTCGACGTCCTGCGCGGGGAGTCCGAGCGGGCCGAGCGCGACGGCGACCTGGCCAAGGCCGCCGAGCTGCGCTACGGGCGCATCCCCGAGCTCGAGAAGAAGCTCGACGCCGCACTGCCGCACGCCGAGGCCCGCGAGAACGTGATGCTCAAGGAGGAGGTCGGACCCGACGACATCGCCGACGTGGTGTCGGCGTGGACCGGCATTCCCGCCGGGCGGATGCTCGAAGGCGAGACCGCCAAGCTGCTGCGGATGGAGGACGAGCTGGGCAAGCGGGTCATCGGCCAGAAGCGGGCGGTGACGGCGGTTTCCGACGCCGTGCGCCGCAGCCGGGCCGGCGTCGCCGACCCCAACCGGCCGACCGGTTCGTTCATGTTCCTCGGGCCGACCGGTGTCGGTAAGACCGAGCTGGCCAAGGCGCTGGCGGAGTTCCTGTTCGACGACGAACGCGCGATGGTCCGCATCGACATGAGTGAGTACGGCGAGAAGCACTCGGTCGCCCGCCTCGTCGGTGCGCCCCCGGGCTACATCGGCTACGACCAGGGCGGTCAGCTGACGGAGGCGGTGCGGCGGCGGCCGTACACGGTGATCCTGTTCGACGAGATCGAGAAGGCGCACCCGGACGTGTTCGACGTGCTGCTGCAGGTGCTCGACGAGGGCCGGCTCACCGACGGGCAGGGCCGCACGGTCGACTTCCGCAACACCATCCTGATCCTGACGTCCAACCTCGGGTCGGGCGGCAGCGAGGAGCAGGTGATGGCCGCGGTGCGCTCGGCGTTCAAGCCGGAGTTCATCAACCGGCTCGACGACGTGATCATCTTCCACGGCCTCGAGCCCGGCGAGCTGGTGTCGATCGTCGACATCCAACTGGCCCAGCTGCAGAAGCGGCTGGCGCAGCGCCGCCTCACGCTGGAGGTGTCGCTGCCGGCCAAGCAGTGGCTGGCCCAGCGCGGGTTCGACCCGGTCTACGGCGCCCGGCCGCTGCGCCGGTTGGTGCAGCAGGCCATCGGCGACCAGCTGGCCAAGCTGTTGCTGGCCGGTGACGTGCACGACGGCGACACCGTTCCGGTGAACGTCAGCCCGGACGGCGATTCGCTGATCCTGGGCTGAGGCGGAGTGGCGATCGCGAGCGCGGCGTAGCCGGGCGAAGCGGGTCGACACCATCGGCCGAGGGGGACCGTCCCACGCGCGGGGTCTTACGTCCTGTAATTGGGTTGTGACCAGCCGGACTTCTTTATTCCGGCGGAAATGCGGATACCCTGTGTGGGATGGTCCCCCTTTGGTTCACGCTGTCCGCGCTGTGCTTCGTCGGCGCGGGGGTGTTGCTGTACGTCGACCTCGATCGACGCCGCGGGCGCAGCAGGCGCCGCAGGTCGTGGGCGCGGTCGCACGGGTTCGACTACGAGCGTGAATCCGCCGACATCCTCAAGCGCTGGAAGCGCGGTGTGGTCTCGACAGTGGGCGACATCGCCGCCGAGAATGTGGTGCTGGGCCAGATCCGCGGCGAGGCCGTGTACATCTTCGACCTCGAGGAAGTTGCCACCGTGATCGCGCTGCACCGCAAGGTGGGCACCAACGTCGTGGTGGACCTGCGGCTCAAGGGACTGAAAGAGCCACGGGAGAGCGACATTTGGCTGCTGGGTGCGATCGGCCCGCGGATGGTGTACTCCACCAACCTGGACGCCGCCCGGCGCGCCTGCGACCGCCGCATGGTCACCTTCGCGCACACCGCACCGGACTGCGCCGAGATCATGTGGAATGAGCAGAACTGGACGCTGGTCGCCCTGCCGATCACCAGCACCCGCACCCAGTGGGACGAGGGCCTGCGCACCGTGCGGCAGTTCAATGACCTGCTGCGGGTGTTGCCGCCGCTGCCGGAGGAAACCCAGCAGGAGGCGGGCGCGCCCGCGGGGCTGCGTAACGCTTCGCCGAGCCGCCCGCTGGCTCCCGCCGGCCGCGCGGAGCTGCCGCCCCGGCGCGCGCAGCAGGACGTCGCGGGGCTGCTGGGTGACGCTCCTGCTCGCCGGCCGGCCGAGCCGATCCGCCGGGAGCAGCGCGGCTCGGACGCCGTTCGCCGCCCGCCACCGGCCGGGCGCAACGGCCACCAGGCCACCAACTATCAGCACTGACGGCGCGCCGGGCGCCGGGTGGGCGGCGCGGCCGCCGTCATTAGGATGTCGCTCATGCCTCGTCCTGTCGCCCTGATCACCGGGCCCACGTCCGGGATCGGCGCCGGCTTCGCGCGACGCTATGCGAGCGACGGCTACGACCTGGTCCTGGTCGCCCGCGATGTCGACCGGCTGCACGAACTGGCGCGCGAGCTGGAGGGCCGGGCCGGCAACGTCGAGGTGCTGCCCGCCGACCTGGCCGAGGCCGCCGGTCGCGACAAGGTCTGCGAACGCCTGGCCCAGGGCGTCCGCGTCCTGGTGAACAACGCGGGCTTCGGCACCTCCGGCGATTTCTGGGCCACCGACCCCGCGCTGCTGCAATCGCAGCTCGACGTCAACGTCACCGCGGTCATGCACCTCACCCGCGCGGCCCTGCCGGCCATGCTCGACGCGGGCGCCGGCACCGTCATCAACATCGCCAGCGTCGCCGGCCTGGTGCCGGGACGCGGATCGACCTACTCGGCGTCCAAGGCGTGGGTGATCTCGTTCAGCGAGGGCCTGTCCGTAGGCCTGCAGGGCACCGGCGTGGGAGTGCACGCCGTGTGTCCGGGCTACGTGCGCACGGAATTTCACGCCCGGGCCGGGATCGACATGGCCAAGTCGCCGTCGTTCATGTGGCTCGAGGTGGACGACGTGGTGAACCAGAGCCTGGCCGACATCGCCCGCGGCAAGGTGATCAGTATCCCCGGCCTGCAATACAAGGCGATCATCGCCGCGGAGCGGATGATTCCTCGGACCCTGATGCGGGCCGTGACCAAGCGAATCGGCGGTGGCCGTGGCCGGACCTGACCTGCGCGCGGAGCTGGCCGACCTGGTGCGCCGGCTGTCGGTGGTGCACGGCAAGGTGACGCTGTCGTCCGGCAAGGAGGCCGACTACTACGTCGACCTGCGCCGCGCGACCCTGCACCACCGGGCCTCCGCCCTGATCGGCACGCTGATGCGCGACCTCACCCACGACTGGGACTACGACGTGGTCGGCGGGCTGACTCTGGGCGCCGACCCGGTCGCCACTGCCGTCATGCACGCGCCGGGCCGCCCGATCGACGCGTTCGTGGTGCGCAAGTCCGCGAAAACCCATGGGCTGCAACGCCTTATCGAAGGATCCGAGGTCGCCGGTAAGCGGGTGCTGGTCGTGGAGGACACCAGCACGACGGGCGCGTCGGCGCTGACGGCGGTGCGCGCCGTCCAAGAGGCCGGCGGACACGTGGTCGGCGTGGCCACGGTCGTGGACCGCTCGACCGGCGCCGCCGAGGCCATCCAGGCCGAGGGCCTGCCGTACCGCAGCGTGCTGGGCCTTGCCGATCTGGGGCTGGGCTAGGTTGCATCGCCGTGCGCACCTCCTCGCGGTAGCGGCCTGCGCGCTGGCCCTGCTGACGGGCTGCTCGGGGTCCAGCCACCCGGTTCGCCCGTACGGCGCCCAGGGCGCGCGGCTCGGGGAGTCGCTTTCGCTGCTGGGCTGGAACCTGGCGGTGTCGAACCTGCGCTGGGACGGCGACTACGTGCTCATCGACGTCGACGCCTCCGCGGCCGACCCGCACGCGCCGCGCGCCAAAGCCGAGGACCTCAGGTTCGGCCTCTACGGCGCGCTGTCGCATCCGATCGAGTCGACCGGCCTGGGCAGCTGCGACCGCGGGACGGCCAAACTGCCCGACGTCCACTCGCCGCTGTCGGCGCCCGGTGACCGGCTGACCGGCACGGTTTGCCTTGGGCCACTCAAGGATCGGAGTCAGGTCCGCGGTGTGTACAGCTACTCGCCGCGCGACCGGATCCCGAACACCTCGGCGGCCTACCCGGCCGCCTTCCCGGTGGGGCTGATGCCCACCAACGCCAACGACACCGGCCTGGCGGTCAAGACCACCAGCCTGTCGGCCTGGCGCGCCGACGGCGCCCCGGTGACCAAGGCGCAGCTCGGCGACCCCGCGGCGTTCAACGGGAACGGCTACATGCTGCTGGGCCTGGAGGCCGACGGGCTGGCGGCCCGGTACCGCGACGACTCGGCCAAACGCGGAGGGCCGCTCATGCTGCTCGCGTCGCCGACCCTGCCCGGCGCCGGACTGAACCCGGCATGCGCGGCGTACGGGTCGTCGGTGCTCATCCTGCCCGACGCCTCGCTGGACGCGGTGCACGTCAGCGCGTCGCTGTGCACCCAGGGCGAGATCAACGAGGCGCTGCTCTACGCGACGGTGGCCGTCGACGGCACCCACGCCGCTGTGTGGACACCGCGATGACCGATCCGGGGCCGACCGAGTGGGGCGCACCGGCCGGCGGGGTCGGGCCCTGGGCGGGCGAGCCGCCCGACGACCCGCGGTATGACCCAGTCCTGTTGCGCGAGGGCGACACTCGCAACGTCGTCGACGCGTATCGGTACTGGACGCGGGAGGCGATCATCGCCGACATCGACGGGCGGCGGCACCCGCTGCACGTGGCGATCGAGAACTTCGGGTACGACGCCAACATCGGCTCGGTGGTGCGCACCGCCAACTCCTTCGCGGTGCACACCGTGCACATCGTGGGCCGGCGGCGCTGGAATCGCCGCGGCGCCATGGTGACCGACCGCTACCAGCGGCTGTGCCACCACGACAGCACCGCCGAACTGCTGGACTTCGCGGTGCGGGCCGGGCTGACGGTGGTCGCGGTGGACAACGTGCCGGGGGCGGCCCGTCTGGAGGAGGCCGCGCTGCCGCGGGAGTGCCTGCTGGTGTTCGGTCAGGAGGGGCCGGGCATCACCGACGACATCCGGGCGGGCGCGGCCACGACGGTGTCGATCGCCCAGTTCGGCTCGACCCGCAGCATCAACGCCGGCGTGGCCGCCGGGATCGCGATGCACGCCTGGATTCGACAGCACGCGGACCTGTCCCGGGCCTGGTAGCGGCCGTCCGCGTCGAGTGTGCGCTCAGGGCGGGCATTCTCGGCGTGTCGCCGCCCTCCGCGCACACTCAACGCCGACGATTCACACCCGAAGTCAAGCCGGGTCATGGCCGTCCGCCTACGTTGGACGAGTGCGTGACGTGCTTGCCGAGCTGATGTCGATCTGGCGCGCCGGCGACACCGCGGGGCTGGGGACGGTGGTGCGCACCTTCCGGTCCGCGCCGCGTCCGCCGGGGGCCGCGATGGTGGTGGCGCCGGACGGCTCGGTCACCGGGTCGGTGTCGGGTGGTTGCGTGGAGGGCGCGGTGTACGAGCTCGCGACCGAGGCGACGAAAACCGGGGCCGCGCGGCTGGAACGCTACGGCGTCAGCGACGACGACGCCTTCGCGGTCGGCCTGACGTGCGGCGGCGTCATCGACGTCTTCGTCGAGCCGGTTTCGCGCGCGTCGTTTCCCGAACTCGACGCGGTGGCCGACGACATCGCCGAGCGCCGCGCGGTGGCGACCGCGACCGTGATCGCGCACCCGGACCCGTCCTGGGTGGGCCGGCGGGTGGTCATCCGGCCCGACGGGATGGCGGGATCGCTGGGTTCGCCCCGTGCCGACGCCGCCGTCGCCGACGACGCGCGCGGCCTGCTCGCGCTGGGGCGCAGCGAGGTCCTCAAGTACGGGCCCGACGGGCAGCGGCTCGGCGACGGCATGGAGGTCTTCGTGGCCAGCTATGCGCCGCCGCCGCGCATGCTGGTGTTCGGCGCGATCGACTTCGCGGCCGCGCTGGCGCGGCAGGGTTCGTTCCTCGGCTACAGCGTCACCGTGTGCGACGCCCGCCCGGTGTTCGCCACCCGGGCGCGCTTCCCGACGGCCGACGACGTCGTCGTCGACTGGCCCCACCGCTATCTGACCGCCCAGGCCGAGGCGGGCGCCGTCGACTGCCACACGGTGATCTGCGTGCTCACCCACGACCCCAAGTTCGACGTGCCGGTGCTCGAAGCCGCGCTGCGCCTGCCCCAGGTCGGCTACGTCGGGGCGATGGGGTCGCGACGCACCCACGACGACCGCCTGAACCGGCTCAAAGCCGCCGGCCTGACCGACGCCGAGCTGGGCCGGCTCTCGAGCCCCATCGGGCTGGACCTCGGCGCGCGCACCCCGGAGGAGACCGCGGTCTCGATCGCCGCCGACATCATCGCCAAGCGCTGGGGCGGCGGGGGTCGCCCGCTGGCCCAGATCGCCGGGCGCATCCACCACGACGCCGGGGACCCCACTCTACTTCCGTAGTGTCGTCCGTAGGCTAGTGCTCGACGCCGTCGCCGCCGCCCACGAGAGGACCCCGCATGAAGATCGCCAACCGGTTCACCGTCAGCGCCCCCATCGACCGGGCCTGGGACGTGCTGAGCGACCTCGAGCAGGTGATCCCGCTGATGCCCGGGGCGGCGCTGACCGGTCACGAGGCCGACGACTACCTCGGCAAGGTCAAGGTGAAGGTCGGGCCGGTCACCAGCGAGTTCAGCGGCAAGGTGCGTTTCGTCGAGCACGACCGCGGCCAGTACCGGGCGGTCATCGACGCCAAGGGCAAGGAGACGCGGGGGACGGGCAACGCGGCCGCCACGGTCACCGCCCAGCTCTACGAGGACGGCGAGCGCACCGGCGTCACCGTCGACACCGACCTCAAGATCGCGGGCAAGCTGGCCCAGTTCGGCAGCGGCATGCTGCAGCAGGTGTCGGAGAAGCTGCTGGGCCAGTTCGTGGAATCGCTCGAAGCCGAACTGGCCGCGCAGAGTGTGGCGGCGCCGGCCACGCCGGAGGGCCCGGCGCAGGTCGGACCCGTCCCCGAGCCGCGACACGCGGCCCCCGCCGCGGAGCCCGCACCGATCGACCTGCTCGAGCTCGCCGGCGGCGACCAGCTCAAGAAGTACGCCCCGCTGGTGCTGGCCGTGCTCGCCGCGCTGGTGCTGGGTTGGATGCTCGGCCGCCGGCGTTAGGACGGCCGATCTATTTCTGCCGGCGCGGCCGCCGACTGGGCGAGGCCGGTTGCTGATCGCGTCGTGTCTTTGAGGGCGACGCCCGAGCGGCCGAGTTTGCGGGCCCCGGCCACCAGCGCGGCGGCGACCGCCGCGGCCGTCGGGTAGTCGAGGCCGTCGGGCGGGTGGATGTTGGAGATGCAGTTCCGGTCGGCGTCGGTGAGCCCCGGCTTCGGCCGATGCGTCAAGTAGATGCCCAGGCTGTCGGCGACCGACAGGCCCGGGCGCTCACCGATGAGCACGAGAACCGTTGCGACGCCCAGGGCTTGACCGATGTGGTCGCCGAGCGCGACGCGCGCCTGGGTCGCGATGACGGGCGGCGCAATCCGGTAGCGGCCGTCGAATTCGCGGACCAGCGCGTCGACCATACCCGCCGCGTGGTCGGTCAGGGCGCGCGGTGAGAGCCCGTCGGCGAGGACAAAACCGATGTCCGCGTTGGTCTTTCGCAGACCCGACAGGTCGGCCGGGCTGCGGCCGAGGTCGGGCCGGCGCAGGTACTCGCCGCGCGAGGCCGCCAGGCTGCACACCCGCAGCGGCTCGTCGATGCCGACGTCGCGCAACCGCGCGATGAGGCCCTCGACGTCGAGTGGCTCGTGCACGGCGTCGCGCGCCGCGGCGTGCGCCGCCTGAAATTCCAGGACGCGCCGGGTCGGCAACGAGTTGCCCGCCCGCCCGAGCCCGATGCGCGCCTGCGTGGTGGCGCGCAGGGGTGCCCAGATGTCTTCCATCAGCCGGCTGCCAGCGCCCGCAGCGGCGACGTCGCGAGGTCGACGGGCAGGATCCGGCCGTCGGCGTCGACCATGCCCAAGCTGGCCAACCATGCTTCGAATTCGGGTGCGGGCCGCAGCCCCAACGCTTTTCGCACGTACAGCACATCGTGAAAGGACAGGCTTTGATAGCCGAGCATGACGTCGTCGGCGCCGGGAACCGTGATGACGAACGCGGTGCCCGCCGCGCCGAGCAAGGTCAGCAGCGTGTCCATGTCGTCCTGGTCGGCCTCGGCGTGGTTGGTGTAGCAGACGTCGACGCCCATCGGCAGGCCGAGCAGTTTCCCGCAGAAGTTGTCTTCGAGCCCGGCGCGGATGATCTGCTTGCCGTCGTAGAGGTACTCGGGCCCGATGAATCCGACGACGGTGTCGATCAACAGTGGCTGCAGTGCCCGGGCCACACCGTAGGCCCGCGCCTCCAGCGTCTGCTGATCGACCGGCCTGTCACCCACACCCAGGTGGGCACCGGCCGACAGGGCCGCACCCTGCCCCGTCTCCAGATACATGACGTTGTCGCCGACGGTGCCGCGGCGCAGCGACCGGGCGGCCTCGTTGGCCTCCATCAGCATGCCGATGGAGGTCCCGAACGAGGAATTGGCGCCCTCGGTGCCCGCGATCGACTGGAAAACCAGGTCGACGGGCGCGCCCCGGTCGATCAGCTCCATCGTGGTCGTGACGTGGCACAGCACGCAGGATTGGACGGGGATCGCGAACCGCTGGCGAATGTCGTCGAGCAGGTGCAGCAGCTCCGACGCCGCGTGCGGCGAGTCGGTCGCCGGGTTGATGCCGATCACCGCGTCACCGCAGCCCATCAGCAGGCCGTCGAGCAGCGCCGCCGCGATGCCGCGGGGGTCGTCGGTGGGGTGGTTGGGCTGCAACCTGGTCGCGAGCGTGCCCGGCAAACCGATCGTGGTTCGGAAGGCCGCGGTGGCCGTCGCCGCGGCGGCCACCAGGATCAGGTCCTGGTTGCGCATGATCTTCGACACCGCGGCAACCATTTCCGGTGTCAGCCCGGGGGAGACCGCGGCGATCCGCGCCGCGCCGTCGTCACGGGACGCCGCATCCAGCAGCCAGTCGCGGAAGGCGCCCACGGTCAAGTCCGCGATCGGGCCGAACGCCTCGGGGTCGTGGCCGTCGATGATGAGCCGGGTGACCTCGTCGGTCTCATACGGCACGACCACATCGGTCAGGAACGTCGCCAGCGGTATGTCGGCCAGCACCCACGCGGCCGCCGCCCGTTCGGCGTCGGAGCCGGCGGCGCAACCCGCGAGCTGGTCGCCGGAGCGCAACGGCGTCGCCTTCGCCATCACGTCGACCAGGCCCTCGAAGGCGTGCGTGGTCCCCGAAATGGTTTGCCGGTAGCGCATATTTCAGTATGAGGCAGGATCGGCGGTATGGATCAGCTATGGGCCAACCGGGCGGCCAGCTCCGAAGCCGCTGTCGCGCAACGACACCAGAAACGGCTGTGGGGCCTGCCCGGGACTCAGCTGGGCGTGGTGGCCTGGCCGCCGACCCGGCGCGACCGGATGTTCGGCACCTGGCACTACTGGTGGCAGGCGCACCTGCTGGATTGCCTGGTCGACGCGCAGCTGCGCGACCCGCAACCCGAACGGCGCACCAAGATCAACCGGCAGGTCCGCTCGCACCGGCTGCGCAACAACTTTCGCTGGACCAACAGCTACTACGACGACATGGCCTGGCTGGCGCTGGCGCTGGAACGCGCCGCCCGGATCGCGGGCGTCGAGCGCCACCGCGCCCTACCCAAGCTGGCCGAGCAATTCCTCGACGCGTGGGTGCCCGAGGACGGCGGCGGCATCCCATGGCGCAAGCAGGACCAGTTCTTCAACGCCCCGGCCAACGGCCCGGCGGGGATCTTCCTGGCCCGCTACTCCGACCGGATGCGGCGCGCCCAGCAGATGGCCGACTGGATCGACGAGACCCTGATCGACCCGGAGACGCACCTGGTGTTCGACGGCATCAAGGCCGGCTCCCTGGTCCGCGCCCAGTACACCTATTGCCAGGGCGTGGTGCTCGGCCTGGAAACCGAACTCGCGGCACGCACCCATGACGATCGGCACGCGCCCCGGGTGCACCGGCTGGTCGCGGCCGTCGCCGAACACATGGCGCCGACGGGCGTGCTGGCCGGCGCTGGCGGCGGGGACGGCGGCCTGTTCTCCGGCGTCACCGCGCGCTACCTCGCGCTGGTCGCCACCACCCTGCCGGGTGAGTCGGCCGACGACGCCGCGGCCCGCGACACCGCCCGGCGGATCGTGCTGGCCAGCGCGAAGTCGGCGTGGGATTACCGCCAAACGGTGGACGGGCTGCCGCTGTTCGGCCCGTTCTGGGACCGCGACGCGCAGCTGCCCAGCCAGGCCGCCGGGGAGGCGCAGTTCGTCGACGGCGCGGTGAACAGTTCCGACGTGGCCGAACGGGACCTGTCGGTGCAGCTGTCGGGGTGGATGCTGATGGAGGCCGCATGTAACGTCACCGCCGTGACCGCAGGGAGTGCGACGTGACCGAGCCTGGCAGCTGGATTCCCGACGAAGCCTCGCTGGCCCAGGCAAACCTCACCCACTTCATGGCGTGGCTCGCCGAGACGGGCCGCGGCCACTACGGCGACTACCACGCTCTGCAGCGCAAGTCCGTCGAGGACATCGAGTGGTTCTGGGACGCCGTCTGGCAGTACTTCGACATTGAGGCGGACAGCCCGCCCCGCGCGGTGCTGGGCAACCGTGCCATGCCCGGCGCCGAGTGGTTCCCCGGCGCCACGCTCAACTACGCCACCGAGATCTTC
Organism: Mycobacterium sp. 852002-30065_SCH5024008; assembly: GCF_001665645.1. Lineage (NCBI taxonomy): Bacteria > Bacillati > Actinomycetota > Actinomycetes > Mycobacteriales > Mycobacteriaceae > Mycobacterium > Mycobacterium sp. 852002-30065_SCH5024008. The sequence goes on from NZ_LZSZ01000181.1 coordinate 40,344, forward strand.
CGGCACGCCACCGACGAGCGGCCCGCCATGATCGTCGTCGGCGAGGACGGCGCGCGCGAGTGGTCGTGGGCGCGGCTGCGGCGGGAGACCGGCGCGTTCGCCGCCTACCTGCGCGGCCTCGGGGTGCGCCCCGGGGACGCCGTCGTCGGCTACCTGCCCAACGTCGCCGAGGCCGCCGTCGCCGCCCTGGCCGCTGCCGCCGTGGGCGCGAGCTGGGCGGTGTGCAACCAGGACGTGGCCGTCGACGGCGTGATAGCGCGCCTGGGCCAGGTCGAGCCGGCGGTGCTGGTGGCCACCGACGGGTCGGTGTACGACGGCAAGCGCATCGACCGGCGCGCGGAGCTGGACACGATCCGGGCGGCGATGCCCAGCCTGCGGGCCACCGTGGTGGTGCCGCGGCTGGGGCTCGCGGCCGACGGCGACAGCGTCGCGTGGGCGACGGCGGTGGAATCGGATGCCGAGCTGGACATCACACCCGTGCCGTTCGCGCACCCGCTGTGGGTGATGTTCTCGTCCGGCACCACCGGCAAGCCGAAGGGCATCGTGCACGGTCACGGCGGCGTGGTGCTCGAGCACCTGAAGTACCTGAGCCTGCAACTGGAGCTGCACGCCGGCGAGCGCTTCCTGTGGTACTCCTCGACGAGCTGGATGATGTGGAACCTGCAGCTGTCCGGGCTGCTGGCCGACACCACCATCGTGCTCTACGACGGCAGCCCAACGCATTTGGGCACCGACGGCCTCTGGCGGGTCGCCGCCGAGGCGCAAGTCAACGTGCTCGGCGCCGGGGCGGGTTACCTGCTGGCCTGCGCCAAGAAGGAGCTCAAGCCGGGGGCGACGTACCCGCTGGACGGGTTGCGCGCGGTGGGTTCCACCGGTTCACCGCTGCCCGCGTCCGGATTCCGTTGGATCCAAGAGGGACTCGGCCGGTCGGTGCCGGTGATCTCGATGAGCGGCGGCACCGACGTCTGCACCGCCTTCATCGGCGGCTGCGCGATCCTGCCGGTGGTGGCCGGTGAGCTGTCGTGCATCTGCCTGGGTGCGGCCATCGAATCCTGGGTCGGGCCAAACCATCCGGTCATCGGTGAAGAGGGCGAGCTGGTGATCACCGAGCCGATGCCCTCGATGCCGGTGTTCTTCTGGAACGACGACGACGGCAGCCGGTACCGGGCCGCCTACTTCGAGAAGTATCCGGGGGTGTGGTGTCACGGCGACTGGATCACCATCACCGATCGGGGATCCGTTGTGGTGCACGGTCGTTCAGACGCCACCCTGAACCGGTTGGGCGTGCGGATGGGCAGCGCGGAGATCTACACGGCGGTGGAGGGCATGCCTGAGGTGGGTGACTGCCTGGTGGTCGGGGTCGAGCAGGACGACGGCGGGTACTGGATGCCGCTGTTCGTGACCCTGGCCGACGGCGCCGAACTCGACGACGGGCTGCGGTCGCGGATCGTGGCTGCCATTCGTCAGCATGCCTCCCCGCGCCACGTGCCCGACGACATCCTCGCGGTCCCCGGCATACCGCGGACGCTGACCGGCAAACGGCTCGAAATCCCGATCAAGCGGATCCTGCTGGGCGCCGCGCCGGGCGAGGCCGTGCAGCAGAGCTCGATCGACCGACCGGAACTGCTAGACGCTTTCGTTGCGTACCGCAGGAGTCGGGTGTCCTGAGTCGGGCTCCCCGCCGGCCGCCCCCCGCCGGCGGGCCCGGTAGCTCCGCACGGCCGCAATGAACGCCGGCATCAGCGAGATCACCAGGATCGCCAGCAGGATCTTCTGCAGGTTGTGGTGCACGAACGGCACGTTGCCCAGGAAGTAGCCCGCCAGCGTCACGCCGCCGCCCCACAGGATGCCGCCGACGATGTCGAAGCCCAGGAATACCGGGTAGCGCATGTAGGACACCCCGGCGACCGGCGGGACGAACGTCCGCACGAACGGCGCGAACCGCGCCAGGATGATCGCCCACGGCCCGTATTTCTCGAAGAAGGCGTGCGACTCGGTCACGTAATGCTTCTTGAAGAACCGGGAGTCTTCCTTCTTGAACAGCGCCGGGCCGATCCGCCGGCCGATGAAATAGCCGGTCTGATCGCCCAGGATCGCCACCAGGGCGACGGCCGGGGCCAGCACCCAGATGCTGGCCGGTGGGTTCGGGTGCGAGGCCAACAGCCCACCGGTGAACAACAGCGATTCGCCGGGCAGCAGTGGAAACAGCAGGCCGGTCTCGATGAAGACGATGACCAGGATGCCAGGCAGCACCGCGGATCCGAAGACTCCGTCGGCGCCCAACCAGTACATCGGGTCGAAGATGTGCGGCAGGGCCGTCACGGTGGTGCTCACGATGCTTCAACATACCGGTGTTGCGATACTGGATGGGCCCAGTCGCCAGGAGGAGCCCATGCCCATCGCCACCCCCGAGGTCTACGCCGAGATGCTGGGACGTGCCAAGGAGAACTCGTACGCCTTCCCGGCCATCAATTGCACCTCCTCCGAGACGGTCAACGCCGCGATCAAGGGCTTCGCTGACGCCGGCAGTGACGGCATCATCCAGTTCTCCACCGGCGGTGCGGAATTCGCCTCCGGCCTGGGGGTCAAGGACATGGTGACCGGTGCGGTGGCGCTGGCCGAGTTCACCCGCGTCGTCGCGGCCAAGTACCCGATCAACGTGGCGCTGCACACCGACCACTGCCCCAAGGACAAGCTGGACAGCTACGTGCGGCCGCTGCTGGCGATCTCGGCCCGGCGGGTGGCCGCGGGTCAGGACCCGCTGTTTCAGTCGCACATGTGGGACGGCTCGGCCGTGCCGATCGACGAGAACCTGGTCATCGCGCAGGAACTGCTCAAGCAGGCCGCGGCCGCCAAGATCATCCTGGAGATCGAGATCGGAGTGGTGGGCGGCGAGGAAGACGGCGTCGCCCACGAGATCAACGACAAGCTGTACACCACGCCGGAGGACTTCGAGAAGACCATCGAGGCCCTGGGCCACGGCGAGCACGGCAAGTACCTGCTGGCCGCGACGTTCGGCAACGTGCACGGCGTCTACAAGCCGGGCAACGTCAAGCTGCGCCCCGACATTTTGGCCCAGGGGCAGCAGGTGGCCGCCGCCAAGCTCGGGTTGCCCGACGGCGCCAAGCCGTTCGACTTCGTCTTTCACGGCGGGTCGGGCTCGCTCAAGTCCGAGATCGAGGAGTCGCTGCGCTACGGCGTGGTGAAGATGAATGTCGACACCGACACCCAGTACGCGTTCACCCGCCCGATCGCCGGCCACATGTTCAGCAACTACGACGGCGTGCTGAAGGTCGACGGCGAGGTGGGCGCCAAGAAGGTCTACGACCCCCGCAGCTACCTGAAGAAGGGCGAGGCCTCGATGACCGAGCGCGTGGTGGAGGCCTGCGCCGACCTGCACTGCGCCGGAAAGTCCGTGGGCGGCTAGCGGCTTCGCCGAGCGTGCACTCATGGCGAAATTCCGGCCCGAAATTCGCCGTGGTTACACGTTCGGCGCTCGCGGGTGACCTAGCCGCTCGGGGACTGGCAGATCTTCCACTGCTCGTCGCGGTACTGCAGGTCCAGGCTGCGGGTCGACCGCAGCGAGGGGTCGTACGCCATGAACGTGGTGACGTTGGCTTCGGCGTGCTGGCCGTTGACCACCACCTGGTCGATGCTGGCGATCACCGGATACTGCTTGGCCGCCGAGACCCGGCGGTAGGTCTCGTCCCACGAATGCTCGTCGTAGTCCGCGTACCCGTCGCGGGTGGTGCCGCAGGTGATGGTGCGCAGCGTGGTCAGGTCGCCCTTTTGAATCGCGGTGTCGAAGCCCTGGATCGTGGTCCGAACCCGGTCTTCCTGCGACACCTTCGTGTGTTTGCCGCGGGTGAGCAGCACCGTGCCCAGGATCGCGATGGCGGCCAGCGCCAGCACGATCAGGACCAGCGCCAGCACCCAGCCCCAGTTGAACTGCCGGGACGTGCGGAGCTTTCCCCCTAGCCGGGGTGGGATCGATTGCGGCACAGCCGGTTTGGCGGGCTGACCGAACTGTGCTGTCTGGCCTTCCGGAGGTGTCGAGAACACTTCGGTGGCGGGCTCCGGGGTGGTGGCGATCACCGTGGTCTCTCGCGCGTCGAATCCGGGCGCGGTGAAACGGCGTTCGCGCTGCTGGCCCTCCGCTTCCTGCTCGGGATCCTTCGGATCGCCGACGGAATCGGGCTTGATCACCACCGTCTCGGTCTCGGAGTCGCTGGGTACCAGCGGGACGCTCTCGGTCGCGTCCTCGCCTGATTGCGCGGCCCATTCGTGCCCAGGCGGATGCGGCGCGCCGCCGCGGTCGGGCTCGGGTGGCTGGGGCATGAGTACGGCTGTCCTCCGCTATCGGGTGGGGTAGTTGGAGCTTAGCGACCCGTCCCCATCGATGGGGCGATGGTCGAGGTCCGCCACCCCGGCGAAACGGGGCAGCTGCAGAATAGGAGCCATGACGCCGCCGCGAGACCTTCTGGGACCTGATCCGACCCTGCTGCCGGGCGATCCCGACGCCGAGGCGGAACTGCTCGCCGGCGAGAAACCCGGGATCGTCGCCGCCGCGCACCCGTCGGCCTCGGTGGCCTGGGCGGCACTGGCCGAGCAGGCGCTGGCCGACGACCAGGCCATCACCGCCTACGCGTACGCCCGGACCGGCTATCACCGCGGCCTGGACCAGCTGCGGCGCAACGGCTGGAAGGGTTTCGGCCCGGTCCCGTATGCGCACGAGGCGAACCGCGGGTTCCTGCGGTGCGTCGCGGCGCTGGCGCAGGCCGCCGACACGATCGGCGAGCCCGACGAGTACCTGCGCTGCCTGGATCTGCTCGACGACTGCGACCCCGAGGCGCGCTCGGCCCTGGGGCTCTAGAAGTTTTCCGAACAGCCCGCGTCGCCCGGGGTGTCGATCTGGACGGTGGCGTGCTGCAGCCCGCGGGCCGACAGCACCGCACGCGCGTCGTGGAGCACCCGGGTGGAGTCACCGGTGCTCCGCAAGTGCGCGGTGCACATGTCCTTGCCCGGCGACAGCGTCCAGACGTGCAGGTCGTGGACCTCGGACACGCCGTCGACGGCGCCCAGCGCCGAGCGCAGCTCCTCCACGTCGATGTGGGTCGGCGACGATTCGGAGAGGATCCGCAACGCGTCGCGGGCCAGCGAGATCGCCCGCGGCAGCACCCACAGCGCGACCAGCACGGCGACCACCACGTCGGCATACGGCCACCGCGTCGTCACGGTCACCACACCGGCGATCAGCACGCCCAGGCTGCCGACGCTGTCGGCGACCACCTCCATGTAGGCGCCCTTGACCGCCAGGCTCTGTTCGGAGTGCGACCGCAGGAGCAAAGCCACCACCAGGTTGGCGAGCAGCCCGGCCAGCGCGACCACGATCATCGGCACCCCGGGCACCGACGGGGTTTCCCTGAGCCGCTGGATGGCTTCCCAGAGGATGAACAGCGCGACCCCCATCAGCAGCCCCGCGTTGGCGACCGCCGTGAACACCTCGGCCCGGTGCCAGCCGTACGTCCGCGACGGTGACGAGCTGCCCCGCCGGGCCAGCGTCACCGCGGCCAGGCCCATGAAGACGGCGACGACGTCGGTCAGCATGTGGCCCGCGTCGGCCAGCAGCGCGATCGAGTTGATCAGCAACGAGGTGGTCAACTCGATGACGAAAAACGCCGCCAGAATTGCGGCGGCGGCGACCATGCGGGGAATCAGCCGGGACCCATCGGTCTCGGCGGGACTGTGATTGTGACCGGCGCCCATGCCGTGCAATATATGCGGATCCACGCATATATGGCAAGGGTCAGAACCAGCGGCTCCAGAAGCGGGTCAGCACGTTGCCCGCGGACACCAGCCACGTCGGCACGCCGGAGAACTCGAACAGCCAGAGCACCATCTGAAAGAACCAATGGCTGGCGGCCAGGAGCAGGAACAGCAGGATGAAAAAGCCGTACTGCTTGGCCGGCGCCACCGCGCGCTGCGTCTCCCGACTCAGGTGCGGCTCCAGGGCGTCGTAGCCGTCCAGGCCCGGGATGGGCAGCAGGTTGAGCACCACCGCGGTCAGCTGCAGAAAACCCAGGAACGCGACCCCCGCCCACAGCACCTGGTGGAAAGGGTCGTAGAACAACCGCGTCAGCGCCAGCAGCAGCACCGCCAGCACCAGATTGGCGGCCGGCCCCGCGAGGCTGACCAGGCTGCGCCGGTTCGGCGTCATGAACCAGGTCCGCACGTACACCGCGGCGCCCGGCAGGCCGATGCCGCCCAGCGCGATGACCACCATCGGCAGCAGGAGCGACAGCGCGGGATGGCTGTAGCGCCGCGGATCCAGCGTCAGGTAGCCGCGCACGGCGGCGTCGTGGTCGCCGAATCGCCAGGCGGTCACGGCGTGCCCGAACTCGTGCAGGCACAGCGACACCAACCAGCCGGCGATCACGAAGGTGAACACCCCGAAATACGCCAGCGGCCGCACGGTGCTGCCGGCCAGCCAGGCCAGCACGCCGCCCACCGCCGTCAGGCCGACGAGGGCCAGGAATATGGGGCTGGGACGGACCGATTCGCGCCGGGCGGGCAGGCTCACCGGTCGAAACTAGCGGACCGCCAGCCAGCCTTCGACGTTGCGGTAGAACGTGGACCGGCGCGCCGGGCGCGGCGCGGGCACGCCGTCGCGCACCACGGTGACGCCGGTGCTGCCCAGCTGGACCGCGCGGCCGGCGACCCAGCGGCGCCGGCCCGTCGCCACGCGGGCGCGCAGGCCCGGGACGGCCAGCGTCGGCTCGACGTCGACGGCGGGGGCGTCGCCGTCGAACAACACGGTGTCGTCGACGACGGCCTCGCCGCGCAGGCGCCGGCCTTCGCCGGGCAGCCAGGCGGCCCGGCCGACGATCACGGACCCGGTCTCGTCGCGGACCAGGGTGACGCGCCGCGCGGGCCCTCGCCGGGCGCGCCGCGCCGCGCGCCGTCCGGCGGGCAGACGGTAGATCCGGGTCGCGCGGGTGCGGCGGCGCGGCACGTAGGCCACCTCGATGTCGAGCCGGTCGGCGCGCAGCAGCCGGGTCAGCACGGCGGCCAGGTCGGCGTCGGCCCCTATCACGACGAGCCGCGGGTAGGGGCCGATCGCGGCGTCGGTGTCGGCCGAGTGAACCGGCACGCCGGTCAGCGGCCGTGGCACGCGCCGATCGCCGAACACCAACACCCCCAAGGCGGCATCTTCTCGCGTCACAGCCCGTCCAATTGAGCAGCCCCAATATTATTGTTTTCCAACGTATCTCGTTTGCTCGGCAGCCAGACCGTCTGTGCACGGCACGATCTCACGATAACGACGCAGTCACAACATGGTTTCAGACTATGAAAGTCGTTGCGCCACCGCCTGGTAACAACCGGATACTTTACTCCTGCCACGGGGTCAACGAATGGGTGGCTAAGAGAACGGAGAACTGCCATTCGCCGACTCACCGCCGTCTTCTCAACCGCGCGAAGCGCGCCGCCCGTATCTGGTACCGGCCCCACGCGCGTCCATTGCTGACGAAGCAACTCCGCCGTGTTGGCGCCCTAGCGCTTTCGACTGTCCTGCTGTGCGTCGGGCCGGCGAGGGCCTCGGCCGACGAATCGATCGTGATCGACTTGGTCCGGCATGGCCAGTCGGAGGCCAATGCGGCGGGCGTGATCGACACGTCGGTGCCCGGAGCGGTGCTCACTGCGCTCGGCCAAGAACAGGCGCAGAACATCGCCAACGTGCTCGCCGCGCGGGGCCCGGTGGCCGCGATCTACGCGTCGCAGTTGATCAGGACGCAGCAGACCGCGGCGCCGTTGGCGGCCATGTTGGGGATGAATGTTCAGGCATTGCCCGGGCTCAACGAGATCGACGCCGGCGCTTTCAATGGCTTACCCCAGTTCAGCCTCGCGGGGCTGGTCTACCTGCTAGGCCCGGTGGCGTGGCTGCTGGGGCTACGCATCGTGCCGATGCTGGCTCCGGGCTCCACCGACGCTAACGGGTTCGAATTCGACAAACGCTTCAACGGCGCGCTGCAGACGATGTACGGCAACGCGGTGACCAACGGGAGCCGCTTCAACGACTCCCTGCAACTGATGTACGGCAATGCCCTGGCCAACCCGGTTCGGGCCGCGGGCGGCAAGATCACCGAAGTGGCGGTCTCCAGCGAGTTTGCGATCGGCGTCGGGACGATGATGACCGTCAAGAACCCCGATCCGCTGCTCTTGCTCTTCGATCCGCTGCCCAACGCCGGCGTTGTCGAGATCCAGGGCAATCCGCACGATGGCTGGACGCTGGTCAGTTGGAACGGGAAACCCGTGTGGCAGGGCTGGGCGGCCAAGAGGCCCGGTCGTGCCCCCAAGCAGCCCTTGTGCCTGATGTTGGGCGCGCCGACCGCCAGCGGTGTATGTGCGGGCAAACCGCCCGTGCCGGCAAGTGCTCCACGCGCAGGCCCATCGGCGGAAATGCCGCTCAGCGGGCGGCTGCCCGCGGCGCCGGATGGATGAGCCGCGGCCGTCCGGGACACGAGCAGCGATCAATCGGCCCTTGGCACAAGTCCGTAGCTACCCGACGTTTAGGATCGCCACGTGAGCGCGCCAAGCAAAGACGCGTCCGGCTACGCGCCCGGTCCTAAAGTGGTTAACCGCGGTGCTGGTACAGGTCGGCAGCCCGAGCCAACGGGAGATGCCGAAAACCGTGGCGGCGCTGAGAGATACGGCGCCCTGCCAGTAGAGCCACAGTAAGCAGGCGGGAGCAAGTCATGCCGGCAATCGTCCTCATCGGCGCCCAATGGGGTGACGAGGGCAAAGGTAAAGCCACTGACCTGCTCGGTGGACGCGTGCAGTGGGTGGTGCGCTATCAGGGGGGCAACAACGCCGGGCACACCGTCGTCCTGCCCAGCGGCGAGAACTTCGCGCTGCACCTGATCCCGTCGGGAGTGCTGACTCCCGGCGTCACCAACGTCATCGGCAACGGTGTGGTGGTCGACCCCGGCGTGCTGCTCGACGAGCTCAAAGGCCTCGAGGACCGCGGCGTGGACACCACCAAGCTGTTGATCTCGGCCGACGCGCACCTGCTGTTGCCCTACCACGTGGCCATCGACAAGGTCACCGAGCGCTACATGGGCAACAAGAAGATCGGCACCACGGGCCGCGGCATCGGGCCCTGCTACCAGGACAAGATCGCCCGCCAGGGGATCCGGGTCGCCGACGTGCTCGACCCCGACCAGCTGACCCACAAGATCGAGGCCGCGCTGGAACTCAAGAACCAGATCCTGGTCAAGATCTACAACCGCAAGGCCCTGGACCCGCACCAGGTCGTCGAGGCCCTCCTGGAACAGGCGGAGGGGTTCCGCCATCGCATCCGCGACACCCGCCGGCTGCTCAACGCCGCGCTCGAGACCGGCGAGACGGTCCTGCTGGAGGGCTCCCAGGGCACCCTGCTCGACGTCGACCACGGCACATATCCCTATGTGACATCGTCGAATCCGACCGCCGGCGGCGCGGCCGTCGGGTCCGGCATCGGGCCCACCCGCATCACCACCGTGCTCGGGATCCTCAAGGCCTACACCACCCGCGTGGGCTCCGGGCCGTTCCCCACCGAGCTGTTCGACGAGAACGGCGAATACCTGTCCAAGACCGGCGGCGAGTTCGGTGTGACCACCGGGCGGCGGCGCCGCTGCGGCTGGTTCGACGCCGTCATCGCCCGCTACGCCACGCGGGTCAACGGCATCACCGACTTCTTCCTGACCAAACTCGACGTGCTCTCCAGCCTGGAAACGGTGCCGATCTGCGTCGGTTATCGCATCGACGGCGAGCGCACCGCCGACATGCCGATGACGCAGACCGACCTGGCCCGCGCCGAGCCGATCTACGAGGAGTTGCCGGGCTGGTGGGAGGACATCTCGGACGCCCGCGAATTCGACGACCTGCCCGCCAAGGCGCGTGACTACGTGCTGCGGCTGGAAGAGCTTGCCGGAGCCCATGTTTCGTGCATCGGCGTCGGCCCGGGACGGGAACAGACGATTGTGCGCCGCGACGTCCTGGCGGCCCGCCCGTGACGGAGCCGGATCCCAAAGAGCTCGACCCCGAATACGAACACCACGGCGGATTTCCCGAATACGGCCCGGCCAGCCCCGGCCCGGGATTCGGCCGGTTCGTCGCGGCCATGCGCCAGCTGCAGGACCTGGCCGTGTCCGCCGATCCCGGCGATGACCTGTGGGACGACGCGGCCGACCGCGCCGAGGCGTTGGTGCAGCTGCTGGGCCCGTTCCAGGCCGACGAGGGCAAGGCGCCGGCCGGGCGGACGCCCGACCTGCCCGGCATGGGCAGCCTGCTGCTGCCGCCCTGGACGTTGACGAAATACGCGCCGGACGGGGTCGAGATGACCGGCTACTTCAGCCGGTTTCACGTCGGCGGGAACCACGCCGTGCACGGCGGCGTGCTGCCGCTGCTGTTCGACCACATGTTCGGCATGGTGTCGCATGCCGCGGGGCGTCCCATCAGCCGAACGGCCTTCCTGCACGTCGACTACCGCAAGGTCACCCCGATCGACGCGCCGCTGGCGGTGCGCGGTCGCGTCACGAGCACCGAGGGCCGCAAGGCGTTCGTGGCCGCGGAACTCCTCGACGGCGACGAAGCGGTGCTGGCGGAGGCCAACGGGCTGATGGTGCGGCTGCTTCCCGGCCAGCCCTAGCGCGGCCAGGCCTGGCACCCGCGCGACCGACCTATCCTTGAGCGGTGACTGACGGCCCGACCGAAGGACAAGACGACAGGACCACCGCGCTCGCCGTGCCCTCGCAAGCGCCGACCATGGAAGCCGACGCCAGGCCGCGCGTGGTGGTGCTGGGTTCCGGTGAGCTCAGCCGGGAACTGTCGATCGCGCTGGGGCGCCTCGGCGCGCGGGTGATCGTCGTCGGTGAGCGCGCGGACGGGGTGGCCGATGAGTCGCTGGCGGTCCCGATGACCGACGCCGAGGAGCTGATGAAGGCGGTGCGGGGGCTGCACGCGGACGTCGTCGTGGCCGCCACCGACGCCGTTGCGCCCCGGGCGCTCGAGGGCCTCGAGGCCGGGGGCACCCAGCTGGTGCCCGGCGCGCGGGCCGTGCGGCTGGCCGCCGACCGGGAGGGCCTGCGCCGGTTGGCCGCCGACGAGCTGGGGCTGCCCACGGCGCCGTTCTGGTTCGCCGGCTCCGTCGGCGAACTCGAGGCGGTCGGGGCCCACGCCGGTTACCCGCTGCTGGTGGAGCCGGTGCTCGCGGCCGCCGGGCGGAGACAGTCGGTGGCGTCGGGCCCCGACGACCTCGCGGCGGCCTGGCAGCGCGCGACGGGAGGCCACGGGGACCAGCACCGCGTGCTGGCCGAAACCGTGGTGGAGGTCGAGTCTTACGTCACCCTGCTGGCCGTCCGCAGCGACGGGCCCGGGGGACCGGCGATCGAATTCTGCTCGCCCATCGGCCATCGCGGTGGCCACGCCGACGCGCTGGAATCGTGGCAACCGCAGCAGATGAGCGCGGCGGCGATGGATGCCGCCAAATCGATCGCGGCGCGGATCGTCAAGGCGCTCGGCGGCCGTGGCGTCTTCGGCGTCGAGTTGATGATCAACGGCGACGAGGTGTACTTCGCCGACGTCACGCCCTTCCCCACCGCCAGCGCCTGGGCGACGGTGCCCAGCCAGCGGCTCTCGGCGTTCGAGCTGCAGGCCCGCACCGTCCTGGGCCTGCCGGTGGACACCATGATGATTTCGCCGGGCGCGGCCCACCGGGTCGAGAGCGCCGACGCGCCGGCCGCCGCGCTGGCCCGGGCGCTGAGCGTGCCGGAGAGCGACCTGCGCGTGGTCGGCCGCGGGTACCAGGCGTTGGCGACGGCGCCGGAGGTGGCTGCGGCGCTCGACCGCGCCCGCGAGGTCGCCAGCCGACTGGCCGCGCGCGAGCCCGCGCACTGAGTTATCGGGCGGCAAGGTGACCTCGTTACGATTCGAGGTCATGAGCACAGAGCGCGCGGGCTACGCCGGAGACATCACCCCCCAGCAGGCATGGGAACTGCTCAGCGAGAACCCCGACGCTGTGCTGGTCGACGTGCGCACCGACGACGAATGGCGGTTCGTCGGGGTGCCCGACCTGTCCAGCCTGGGCCGCGAGGTGGTGTTCATCGAGTGGAACACCTCGGATGGCAGGTACAACGCCAACTTCGCCGACGAACTGCGCGACCGGGTGCCTGAAACCGACGCCGAACGTCCGGTCGTCTTCCTGTGTCGCTCGGGCAACCGCTCGATCGGCGCCGCCGAGGTCGCCACCCGGACCGGCATCACGCCGGCCTACAACGTGCTGGACGGCTTCGAGGGCCACCCGAACGCCCGGGGGCTGCGCGGCGAATCGGGCTGGCGCGCGATCGGATTGCCCTGGAAGCAGCTATGACCCACCCCTCGGGGGATTCCGTCCGCGCCCCCAAGGCGCTGCCCGACGGCGTCAGTCAGGCCACCCTCGGCGTGCGGGGCGGGCTGCTGCGCTCGGGCTTCGACGAGACGGCCGAGGCGATGTTTTTGACGTCCGGCTATGTCTACTCCTCAGCGGCCGTCGCGGAGCGCTCGTTCACGGGCGAGCTCGACCACTACGTGTACTCGCGGTACGGGAACCCGACCGTGACGATGTTCGAGGAGCGGTTGCGCCTGATCGAGGGCGCCCCCGCGGCGTTCGCCACCGCGAGCGGAATGGCGGCGGTGTTCACCTCGCTGGGCGCGCTGCTGGGCGCCGGGGACCGGCTGGTCGCGGCGCGCAGCCTGTTCGGGTCGTGTTTCGTGGTGTGCAACGAGATCCTGCCGCGCTGGGGCGTCGAGACCGTCTTCGTGGACGGCGACGACCTCGCGCAGTGGGAGGAGGCGCTGTCCGTCCCCACCGCGGCGGTGTTCTTCGAGACGCCGTCGAACCCGATGCAGTCGTTGGTGGACATCGCCGCGGTCGTCGAGCTTGCCCACGCCGCGGGGGCAAAAGTGGTGTTGGACAATGTCTTTGCCACACCGCTGCTGCAGCAGGGCATTCCCCTGGGGGTCGACGTGGTGGTGTACTCGGGCACCAAGCACATCGACGGTCAGGGCCGGGTGCTGGGCGGCGCCATCCTCGGCGACAAGGAGTACATCGACGGCCCGGTGCAGAAGCTGATGCGGCACACCGGACCGGCGCTGAGCGCGTTCAATGCCTGGGTGTTGGTGAAAGGCCTTGAGACGCTGGCGATCCGGGTCGAGCACAGCAACTCCTCGGCGCACCGGATCGCGGAATTCCTGGAGACCCATCCGGCGGTGAGCTGGGTTCGCTACCCGTATCTGCCGTCGCACCCGCAATACGACCTGGCCAAGCGGCAGATGTCGGGCGGGGGCACGGTGATCACCTTCGCGCTCGACTGCCCCGAAAGCGCCGCCAAGCAACGGGCCTTCGAGGTGCTGGACAAGCTGCGGCTGATCGACATCTCCAACAATCTGGGCGACGCCAAATCCCTTGTCACACACCCGGCCACCACCACCCACCGGGCGATGGGTCCGGAGGGCCGCGCCGCGATCGGCCTGGGCGACGGCGTGGTCCGGATCTCGGTCGGGCTGGAGGGCACCGACGACCTGATCGCCGACATCGACCAGGCGCTGAGCTAACCGGCTTGTTTCTCGGCGGCGTCGATGCGTTCGGCCGCCGCCAGCGTCCCCTCTTGCGCCTGCCGCTCCACCCAGTCCACCACCGGCCGGGCGTACATCATCTGGCTGGTGATGGCCATCTGGCCGCGGGTGCGGCCCAGGAAGGAGATCCCCCAGGAGAACATGGCGGCGATGCGGTTGCGGAAACCAACCAGGTACAAGAGGTGCAACAGCAGCCACGCCAGCCAGGCGATGAAGCCGCCGAACTCCAGCTTGCCTACCTTCGCGACGGCGCTGTACCGCGAGATCAGGGCCATGCTGCCCTTGTCGAAGTACTTGAACGGCTTGCGGTTGGCCGGATCGTCGTGGCCCTTCACCGCCTGCTTGATCAGATTGGTGACGTAGTGCGCGCCCTGGATCGCGCCCTGGGCCATCCCCGGTACGCCGGGGACGGACATCAGGTCGCCGACCACGAACACGTACGGATGCCCCTTGACGGTCAGGTCGGGCTCGACGATGACCCGTCCGGCGCGGTCGGTCTCGGTTCCGTCGGACTGCTCGGCGACCATTTTGCCCAGCGCGCTGGCCTGCACGCCCGCGGCCCACACCTTGCACGCGCATTCGATGCGGCGCTCGCTGCCGTCGGCGTCTTTCACGGTGATGCCCATGTAGTCCACCGCGGTCACCATCGCGTTGAGCTGGATCTCGACGTCCATCTTCTGCAGCCGGCGTTGCGCCTTGAGGCCCAGGTTTTCACCCATCGGCGGCAACACCGCGGGCGCCGCGTCGAGCAGGATGACCCGGCATTCGCTGGGCGTGATCGTCCGGAAAGCCCCGGCCAGGGTGCGCTCGGCGAGCTGGACGATCTCGCCGGCCAGCTCCACTCCGGTCGGCCCGGCGCCGACCACCACGAACGTCAGGCGGCGTTGCCGCTCGTCCGGGTCGGTGGCGACTTCGGCGGCCTCGAACGCACCGAGGATGCGGGCCCGCAGCTCGAGGGCGTCGTCGATGCTCTTCATGCCGGGCGCGAAGGCGGCGTACTCGTCGTGGCCGAAATAGGACTGCTGCGCGCCGGCGGCCACGATGAGGCTGTCGAAGGGCGTCACCGTCTCCATGCCCATCAGGTGCGACGTCACGGTCTTTGCCGTCAGGTCGATGCCGCTGACCTCGCCCCACAGCACCCGGACGTTCTTCTGCCGACGCAGGATCAGCCGGGTGGTCGGCGCGATGTCGCCTTCGGACAGGATGCCGGTGGCCACCTGGTACAGCAGCGGCTGGAACAAATGGGTGGTCGTCCTCGAGATCAACGTGACATCAACGTCCGCCCGTTTGAGGGCCTTGGCCGCGTTCAAACCGCCGAATCCGCTTCCGATGATGACGACGTGATGACGCGACATGCTCACCCCTTATTGGCCTCGTCGTTCTGGTCGCACGCTGCTTCCAGCGCATCTCCACCGTACGACTAGGACCCCTCGGACGTCACGGCAAGGCACAGATCGGCACGGGAGCCCGCAGATCCGGCTGTCGCACAGCACAATCCGAATGAACTCAGCGGTACGGCAAGGGATCGCCCGCCGCGGGGGTGGGCGATCCCTTGCCGAAGCCGCGGATAAGGCCTGCGGTTACTGGCAGGTCAGGCCCGGACCGCAGTCGATGGTTATCGGCGTCGTGCAAGCCGAAGCCGCGCAGACGGTGAATCCGAGCATCGCTGCGAGAATGATTTTGCCGGTCAATCGTGACATAACACCAACCCCGTTCATGGATGGACAATTTCTTTTGTTTGCCCGATTGCCCGATTGCCCGATCACCCGATGGCGGAAGTCTACGGCGTCTTCGCCGTTGCGACAGTGGATTTCGAAAACCCGGCGCGCCGGTCTTTCCGGTGGAAGTTCCCCGTTCGCGTGAAATGTATTGAATTCAAACGGCGGCAACTTATGGCGGGATTAATTGTGGCCACGGGGATATTCGAGAATGGTAACCCTTGCCTTAGTCTGGGCGAGGGTCGGCCGGCTGAAGGCCGAACCGGCCACTCGCGCAACCCATTTCGAGCCGTCGGCTAAAACGGCCACCCGTTGGAGTTGTCCTTGAATTTCCCGTTGACCGCGGTGCAGAAGTCGTCGGAGGTGCCGGCGAGCAGGATGTAGTAGGTCTCGCCGCGGCGACTCTCGTAGGTGTTGGGGGTGCTCCAGCCGCTGTTGCAGAGCGAGCTCTGCGTGCCGGCCGTGGCCCTGCGCCAATTCGTCTTGGCGCAGCCCGCCAGGCCGTCCATGTTGGGCGTCGCGCTCTTGGCCGCGACCACCATCGCGCCTCCCCATTGCCCATCGCTGCGCCGGTAGGCGCGCGCCCCGAACCCGGCGTTGTTCGCCTGGCATGCCAGCGCCCGGCGCATCAGCGAGAAGGGAGCGGCCAGTTGAGGATTGGCGCTCCCGGCGGCGGCCGTGATGAATTGCGCCGCGTCCGAGCCGTCGACCTCCTGCACGTTGGGAGTGCCGAAGCTGAACAGCTGCTGCGCGATCCCGGCGTTGCTGCCGCCGCCGATGATCGGGCCGCCGCCGCTCGATGTCATCGGGGGCAGCGCGACGGTGGGGTCGGCGCCGGCCGTCGGCGCCACGACGACGGCGCCCAGCGCGAACGCGGCGGCCATGTTACGGAGCGCGGTGAGTCTCATGGCTTCATTCCAGCACGTGTGCGTAATCGGCGCGACGGTCGTCGCGCACCAATGCGTGGAGCACGTGGCGGGTCTGCAGCCGGATGTACTCGTCGCGGGTGTAGGCGGGGCCGAAATGCCAGTGCTTGAGCGCCCAGCCGTGGGCGAGCAGCATGATGTCGAACACCGTGAGGTCGACGTCGACATCGCGGAAGACGCCCGCGACGATACCGGTTTCGATGACCGCGCGCAGCGGTGCGGCGGTGGCGATTTCGAGTTCCTTGATCCTGGCCCGGTCGGCCGGCGCCAGTGTCCGGCTCTCCCGATAGGTCAGCACCACGCCGTCGAGGTTCTCGTCCACGATCTGGATGTAGCGGCTGATGCCCGCGGCCAGCTGGTCCACGACGTCGTCGCCGGCGGCGGCCATCACGGGCGCCAGCTGGTCGCGGAACACGTCGAGGATCCGCACGATCGTGGCCAGCAGCAGGTCCTCCTTGCCGCCGAAATAGGTGTAGATGAGGCCGACGCTGACCTTGGCCTCGGCGGCCAGATCCTGCATGGACATCTGGTGGAAGCCGTGTGTTCCCATGACCTTGACCGCGGCGTCGAGCACCTGGCGGCGCCGCGCGCTGGCCCGGGCCGCACGGACGGCCTCCTCGACGGGCAGGGCGCCATAGTCGACCGCCATCAGATGCCCAGGTCCTTGGCGACGATCGTCTTCATGATCTCGTTGGTCCCGCCGTAGATCGTCTGGATGCGGGCGTCGACGAACGCGCGCGCCACGGCGTACTCGCGCATGTAGCCGTAGCCGCCGTGCAGCTGCAGGCAGCGATCGGCCGTGCGCACCTGCAGGTCGGTGGTCCACCATTTCAACCGGGCGGCCCGCGCGGCCGTCAGCTCGCCGGTCAGGTGCTGGGCCAGGCAGTCGTCGAGATAGGTTCGGGCGACATCGATTTCGGTCGCCACCTCGGCGAGAACGAATTGGCTGTGCTGGAAGCCGGCGATCGGCGTGCCGAACGCCTTGCGTCCGCGCACGTACTCCAGCGTCTCGGCGAGGATGGCCTCGGCGGCGGCCACCGCCCCCACCCCCAGCGCAAGGCGCTCCTGCGGAAGGTTCTGCATCAGCTGGTAGAAGCCGGCGCCCTCTTCCCCGAGCAGATTGGCCGCCGGCACCCGCAGGTCGGTGAACGTCAGCTCGCTGGTGTCCTGGGCGTGCAGGCCGATCTTGTCCAGGTTGCGGCCCCGGGAGAAACCCGGGGTGTCGGCGTCGACCACCAGCAGCGACAGGCCTTTGTGTCGATCGGGTGACGTCCGCACGGCGACGACGAACAGGTCGCCGCACTGGCCGTTGGAGATGAACGTCTTGGCGCCGTTGACGACGTAGTGGTCGCCGTCCCGGACCGCCGCGGTGCGGATCCCGGCCAGGTCGCTGCCGGTGCCGGGTTCGGTCATGGCGATGCCGAGCACCGTCTCGCCGGTCACCACGCCGGGCAGCCAGCGCCGTTGTTGCTCGGGCGTGGCCAGGTCGGTGAGATAGGGCAGCACCACGTCGTTCTGCAGCGTGAACGCGATCGCCTCTGCCGCCGCGCCGGCCCGCTGCAGTTCGTCGATGACGATCGCGTTGTAGCGAAAGTCGTTGACTCCCGGGCCGCCGAGCTGCTCGGGCACCGAAAAGCCGAGCAGCCCAAGCTTTCCCGCTTCGATGAACAGCGAGCGGTCCCACTGTCCCCGCGTTTCGGCCCGCTCGTGCGCCGGGACCACCACCCGCTGCACGAACTCGCGGACGAGCGCCCTGAACTGCCGGTGCTCTTCGGTGTACTCCAGACGTTCGGCCATGTCTTCCCCCGGTTACCGGAAGGCGTCGCTACCGGTGAACGCCTGGCCCAGGACGAGCTGATGCATCTCTGGGGTGCCTTCGTAGGTGAGCACCGATTCCAGGTTGACCATGTGCCGGATGACTGGGTACTCGAGCGATATGCCGTTGCCGCCCAGAATCGTTCGAGCGGTCCGGCAGATCTTGATGGCCTCCCGGGTGTTGTTCAGCTTGCCGAAGCTGACCTGCTCGGGACGCAGTCCGACGCTGTCCTTGAGGCGGCCCAGTTGCAGCGACAGCAGCTGACCCTTGTGCAACTCGACCGCCATGTCGACGAGCTTTGCCTGGGTCAACTGGAATCCGGCGATCGGCCGCCCGAATTGGGTGCGCTGCGTGGCGTAGTCGAGCGCGGCCTGCCAGGCAGACCGCGCCGCACCCATGGCACCCCAGATGATTCCGTAGCGCGCCTCGGACAAACAGGACAGCGGCCCCCGCAGGCCTTTCGCCTCGGGCAGCATCGCATCGGCGGGCACCCGCACGTCGTCGAGCACCAGCTCGCTGGTAATCGATGCCCGCAGCGACAGCTTGTGGTGGATGGTGTTGGCGGTGAATCCCGGTGTCCTGGGCGGCACCAGAAAGCCCCGAATTCCCTCGTCGGTGGCCGCCCACACGACCGCGACGTCGGCGACCGAGCCGTTGGTGATCCACAGCTTTCGGCCATTGAGCACCCAATCCGAACCGTCGCGTCGCGCACGGGTTTTCATCGCGGCCGGATCGGATCCCACGTCGGGTTCGGTCAGCCCGAAACACCCCAGCAGTTCGCCGGTCGCCATACCGGGCAGCCACTCCTGCTTTTGCTCCTCGGACCCGAAGTTCCAGATCGCGAACATCGCCAGCGATCCCTGCACCGAGACCATCGACCGCAGGCCGGAGTCGGCGGCCTCCAGCTCCACGCACGCCAGGCCGTAGTGCACGGCGGAGGCGCCGCCGCACCCGTACCCCTCCAGGTGCATGCCGAGCAGGCCGAGCTGTCCGAACCCTTTGGCGAGTTCGCGCACCGGCAGGTCGCCGATCTCGAACCACTCCGCGACGTAGGGAAGGACGTGCTCGGCGCAGAACTCTCTGACGGTGGCGCGCACCGCGAGCTCGTCGTCGGACAGCGAGGCATCCAGGCCCAGGGGGTCGTACCGGTCGAAGGCGGGAGGTTTGTGCGTGCTCATGGGTTTCAGCCTGCCACTAACCGGCCTTTAACCAGCCATCGTCAGGCCACCGCTGACGCTGATCACCTGTCCGGTGATGAACGACGCGGCGGGCGACGCAAAGAACAGCACGGCCGCGGCGACCTCTTCGGGTCGCGCCAGGCGGCGAAACGGGATGGCTTTGACCAGCGCTTCTTTCAGCTTCTCGGGCTGGGCGTGGAACAGCGGTGTGTCGGTCGGGCCGGGGCACACACAGTTGACCGTGATCTGATGACGGGCCATCTCCCGGGCCAGCGACTTGGTCAGCGCGATCACCCCGCCCTTGGCGCCGGCGTAGATGGATTCCCCGGCGCTGCCGACCCGGCCCGCGTCGCTGGCCACGTTGACGACCCGCCCGCCGGCGTGCGTCTCGATCATTCCCGGCAGGAACGCGGCGCAGACGTGCACCGGTCCCAGGTAGTTGATCGCCACCACCTTGGCCGCGAATTCCGGTGTGGCGTTGAGGAATTGATCGGTGCGATCCCATCCCGCGGCGTTGATGACGATGTCGGGCACGCCGGCTTCGCCGTGCGTCGCGTCCCGCAGGGCGTCGACCTGGACCGGGTCGGCGACGTCCACCGGCAGCGCGGTGATCAGCCCGGGGTGCTCCTTGGCGGTGGCCGCGCCGGCGGCCTCGTCGAGGTCGGCGGCGATCACCCGGTCGCCCTGTGCGGCGAACGCCAGCGCGATCGCCTTGCCGATGCCCGAACCGGCGCCGGTCACCACGGCCAGGCGCCCCTGTGAATGTGCGTTCATTTCTGACGAATCTAGGTTCAGCGTGGCGGCGGGGTCAAGGTCGGCGGCCTGCCCGGTACTCTCGCTGCATGCGACGGCTCCTGTGGCTGGCCATGGATGTCATCGGTGTGCTGGTGTTCTGCGCCGCCGGGCGTCGCAGCCACGACGAAGGACTCAACCTCGCCGGCGTCGCGACGACCGCCTGGCCGTTTCTCACCGGAACAGTCGTGGGCTGGCTGGCATCCCGCGCCTGGCGGCGCCCCACCGAGGTGGTGCCGACCGGGGTGGTCGTCTGGCTGTGCACCGTCGTCGTCGGCATGGTGTTGCGCAAGGCCAGTTCCGCCGGCGTTGCCGCGAGTTTCGTGGTGGTGGCGGCGTCGGTCACCGGGTTGTTGTTGCTCGGCTGGCGGGCGGTCGTCGTGCTGACCCTGCGGCGCCGGTCCGGCGTGTAGAGCCCATGGCAGCGATGACGGGCGTGGCGGTGACCGCGGCATTCGGTGCCGCCGCGCGGGCGGTAGCCACGAACAAGGGGACGCTGGACGATCCGTTCGCCGAACCGTTGGTGCGGGCCGCCGGGGTCGACCACTTCGTGCGGGTGATCGACGACGACCGGTTCGGCGCGGACGACGCCGAGGGTCCGTGGTTCCTGGACGTCTGCGCGGCGCACACCCGGTTCGTCGACGAGTTCGTCGCCGACGCGGGGAGGGCGGGCCTTCGCCAGGTGGTGATCCTGGCATCGGGTCTGGACACCCGGCCATACCGGCTGTGGTGGCCGCCGGGGACAACCGTTTACGAGATCGACCGGCCCGAGGTGCTCGACTTCAAATCCGAAGCGCTGCGCGCATTGGGCGCCGAACTGACGGCGAGCCGGCGCGCCGTGGGCGTCGCTCTGCATCAGGATTGGCCGGCCGCCCTGCGGCGGGTCGGCTTCGACGCCACCGCGCCCGCGGTGTGGATCGCCGAGCAGCTGCTGATCGGGTACCTGACTCCCGCCGTGCAGGACCGCGTGCTGCAGGGCGTCACCGCGATGAGCGCCACCGGCAGCCGGTTCGCCGCCGACCACATGCCCATCTGGACGCCGTTACAGCTGGAAGCGGAGCGGTCGTTTGTCGATGGCTTGCGCCAGAACGGGGTGGACGTCGACCTGGCCAGCCTGACCCATCCGGGGCAATACCATTACGTCCCGGAGTATTTGACCGCCCACGGTTGGGAGACGTTGCAGCGCAACGTCACCGAGCTGCTGGGGGCGGTGGGACGGCCGGTAAGGCGGCGCCACCGCCCCGGCGACACGGAGTTCGTCCCCGAATACCTCACGGCCACGCGGGCATAACCACAGGTCGCGCTCTCTTTAAGTTGGTTAACGTTTAATTAACTTAAATTGATCGGCCGAATCCTTGAACCCGATACGCCCTAACGTCGTACCCGCTTTATGAGCCGCGATGAAAGGGGCATGAAACGTTGAGCTTGCGTGTTTCGAACGGTCTGCCTGGCGTAGTTTCGCAACCGACGGTCCGCGCCCCGCAGCACGCCCCCTCGTTGTGGCCCGCGAGCGGCGCTCCGGGAGGCGAAGAGTGGCGCGCGGGCGTGCGCACCGCGGTGCTGGCCACGGTCGCAGAGTTTGTCTCGGCCCGCCGCGCCACCGACCTCGCTGGCGCGGGCCTCGATGCGGTCGGCGACATGCTGGCGCAGTTCGTGTCTAACGGCAAATGTCTACGGTCGACCTTCATGTATCTCGGGTGGTTGTGTGGCGCCCCGCCGAGCGGAGCCGCGTTAACGGCCGCGGCGAGTCTGGAGTTACTGCACGCCTTCGCGCTGATCCAGGACGATGTCATGGACCGTTCGGCGCAACGGCGGGGTCGTCCGGCGGCGCACGTGCTACTGGCCCGGTGGCACCGCGAACGCGAACTAGCTTCGTGCGCAGAGAAATTCGGTGAGTCGGCGGCCGTTCTGCTGGGCGATCTTTGCCTCATTTGGGCGGAGCAGATGCTGCGCGAAAGCGGTATCGAAGCCCGCCGCCTGCAGCGGGTGTGGCCGCGCTACGACGCCATGCGGACCGAATTGGCGATAGGTCAATTCGCCGATCTCGCGGCCGATCTCCGCAGCTTCCCGCCGCTCGAAGCGGTGCTGGACGTGGCGCGGCGTAAATCGGGCAACTACACGGTGCGCCGTCCGCTGGAATTGGGCGCGGCCATGGCCGGCTGCGGCGACCGAACGCTGGCACGGCTTGGCCGCTACGGCGCCGCTGTCGGGGAGGCGTTTCAACTCCGCGACGACGTATTGGGGGTCTTCGGCTCGCCGGCGGCGACTGGGAAGCCAAGCGGGGGAGACCTGCTCGAGCGCAAAGCGACCAGCCTCGTCGTGGCCGCTTACCAGCTGGCCGACGCACCGACCCGCCGCCAGTTCGTCGAGCTCATGGGCCTCGACGAACTCGATGACGCCGCGCTGCGGCGTTGGAAGCAATTGATCGCCGCGACGGGGGCCGTGGAGATGATCGAACAGATGATCGGCCGGCGGGTGGCATCCGCACTCAATGATGTGGATGGCATGGAGATCAACGAAGCCGTTTGCACCGCTTTGGCCGAGATGGCGGTCGCGTGCGTGCAGCGCCGCGAATAGCGGACCACACCGGGGGCCGGAGGACTTGACCCAGACCGATCGGGGGGATCGACAGCTAATCATCCCGGAGGACACGCATGTTATCGCGACTGGCCCTTATCGCCATCGCCGCTCCGCGACGAGTGATCGCAAGCGCGGTGTTCCTGGCGGTCCTCGCCGCCGTCTTCGGTATCCCGGCCGCAGCGACGCTGCCCGGCGGTGGATTTCTGGACCAGACGGCCGAATCCGCGCGTGCCACAGCGGTTCTGGCCGAGAAGTTCCATCAAGGCGACATGGAGATGACGCTGCTGGTGCACTCGCAGAGCGGGGTCACCCAAGGACCCGCTCGGATGGTGGGCGTGGACATCGTCCGGCAGCTGGCCCAGTCGCCGTTCGTCGCGCAGGTGGCGTCGCCGTGGGATGCGCCCCGGCCGGGGTTGGTCAGCGGCGACGGCAAGTCCGCGCTGATCGTGGCCGCCCTCACCGGTGGGGAAAGCAGCGCGCCCAAGCATGCCCGGGAGCTCGCGGACCGGGTGGCGCGCGATCGCGACGGCGTGACCGTGCAGGCCGGAGGCATGGCGATCATCTATGAAGAGCTCAACCGGCAGACCCAAAACGACCTGTTGCGAATGGAATCCATTGCGATCCCGTTGAGTTTCGCCGCGCTGGTATGGGTATTCGGCGGCTTGCTGGCCGCGGCACTGCCGATTCTCGTCGGCGGCTTCGCAATCCTGGGTTCCCTCGCGGTTTTGCGCGCGGTCGCTTTGGTCGCCGACGTGTCCATCTTCGCGGTGAACGTGGCGGTGGCATTGGCTCTGGCGCTGGGCATCGACTACACGCTGCTGATCATCAGCCGTTATCGCGACGAACTGGCCGACGGGCTGCCCCCCGCCGAAGCCCTCCCGCGCACCATGGCCACGGCCGGACGCACCGTGCTGTTCTCCGCCCTGACGGTGGCCCTCGCGCTGGCCGCATTGGTGATATTCCCGATGTACTTCTTGAGGTCATTCGCCTACGCCGGCGTTGCGGTGGTGGCTTTCGCGGCCCTGGCCGCGATGGTGGTCGCGCCCGCGGTGATCGTGTTACTGGGCGACCGGCTTGACGCACTCAACGTTTGGGACTTGGGCCGCAAGGTCTTTCGGCATTCCCAAGCGCCGCCGGCGACCATCGAGCACACCTTTTGGTACCGGATGGCCAAGCGGGCCATGCGGCACGCGGTTCCGATCGGCTTGGCGATCATCGCCCTCCTGCTCGCTTTGGGCGCGCCGTTCCTCGGCATCAAATGGGGCTATCCCGACGATCGGGTGCTCCCGGCGTCATCGTCGGCGCGCGCCGTCAGCGACCGGATCCGGCACGACTTCGGTGCCGATTCCGAGATCAGGGTCGTCATCCCCCGCACGGACGGCCTGACGACGGGAGACCTTGACGAGTACGCCGCACGGCTGTCGCGCGTACCCGACGTCTCGGCGGTGTCGGCACCGACCGGAACCTTCATCGCCGGTGAGCGGAAGGGGCCACCGTCGGCACCCGCCGGAATGGCAGACGGCAGTGCCTATTTGACGGTGGCCAGCAGCGCGCCGTTGTATTCGCTGGCCTCGGGCGCGCAGTTGGATCGCTTGCATGCGATCCCGTTGGCCGGTGCCCGCCACGTCGAGCTAGCCGGGATGGCCCAGATGAATCGCGACTCTATAAACGCGATCACGTCGCGATTGCCCTGGCTGTTCGGTTTCGTCGCTTGCGTCATGCTGGTGTTGCTGTTCCTGCTCACCGGCAGCGTGGTGCTGCCCGTCAAAGCGGTGCTGCTCAACATGCTGTCGCTGACGGCGGGATTCGGCGCGTTGGTGTGGATCTTCCAGGACGGGTATCTGGGCGCGTTGGGCACCACCCCGACCGGCACGCTGGTGGCCAACATCCCGGTGTTGATGTTCTGCATCGCATTCGGATTGTCCATGGACTACGAGGTTTTCCTGCTCTCCCGCATCCGCGAGTACTGGCTGGCCTCGGACCGCACGCGTGTCGACAACGACGAGAGCATCGCGCTGGGCGTCGCGCGCACGGGCCGGATCATCACGGCGGCAGCGCTGTTGATGTCGATCTCGTTCGCCGCCCTCACTTCCGCGGAGGTTTCCTTCATGCGGATGTTCGGCGTCGGGCTGACTCTCGCCGTCTTGGTCGACGCAACGTTGGTGCGCATGCTGCTCGTCCCGGCCTTCATGCACGTCTTCGGCGGCCTGAACTGGTGGGCGCCGGCACCGCTGGCACGGCTCCGCCGGCGGGAGGATGCCCGAATGGAATGTGTCGCGGTCAGAGGCGTTGGATGATCACGTGGTGCACCGATTAAGCCCGCCCGCCGCGAGTCACCAGCTGCGGTTCGTGTCGGCGACCCACGACGAACCGCTGGCGCGGCCCCTGCTGGCCGAACTGGCCGACGAGTACGCGCAGCGCTACGGCGGCACACCCAGCACACACCTGTCCTGGCTGCCCGTGCCGGAGGCCGAGTTGGCCCCGCCGGACGGCGGATTGCTGATCGGGGTGCTGGATGGCGTGCCCGTCACCGGCGGGGCATTCCGGCGCTACGACGCCGAAACCGCCGAGCTGAAGCGGATCTGGACCGACCGCGCTCATCGGCGCCGCGGGTACGCGCGAGTGCTGTTGGCGGCGCTGGAGGCGGAGACCGCCGCGCGCGGGTACCGGCGGCTCTACTTGATCACCGGCAACCGGCAACCCGAGGCCGAGGCGCTGTACGACGCGACCGGGTACACCCGGGTGCCCGCCGACCCGCTGCCGTCCTGGGGGCCGTTCGTCCCGATCGCGTTCGAGAAGTGGCTGCTTCCCGACGCTCAGTGAGGCCGCGACGATATCTTTGCGCCTCCCGTTCCGCTGTTATTGGGCGTGCGACTAATTGCAAGGACCGTATTCGGTCATTGGGTTTTAAGTCACATTTCCCCGCCCGATCGGGCGCCCGCCGGATTTACCGCTCGAGTGCCCCTGACCTGCGGGTATCGCTCAACTACGTCGAATCCGGGCCGCCAGAAAAGCGGGGCGTAGGTCCGTCCGATCAAGGCCCTTCGGCTCTACGCGACTTGCCTCGTTCCGGGCGACGCTTGCTGGGAAAGAAAAGGGAGGTCAAGCCGTGTGGGCTATTGGTGGCTTGCAAGAGCGGTTGCGCGCGCCGATGTTGATCACCGCCATACGGGACATGCAATGGCGGCAGCGACGCTTCATCATCGCGGCCGTCGGCACCGGAATGGTGTTCGCGATGACCCTCATCATCACGGGGCTGATGATCGGGACCCGGGTCGAGGCCCAGCGCCTGGCCGACTCGATAGGCATCGACAACTACCTCATCAAGGTGGGCGCGGTCGGACCGTTCATTGGTTCATCGAGGTTCCCGCAGGCGGAACTCGAGGACGTCGCCCAGCTTCCTGGCGTCGAATCGGCGATCCCGGTGGTCTACGGCAACACGATCCTGCAAGACCGGCGCCTACCGGAAAACCTGAACGTCTACGGCCTGCCCGAACAGGGGATGCCGCCGATCGTGGCGGGGCGGGCACCGTCGAATCCCGACGAGGTCGCCATGTCGACCACGCTGAAGCGGTCCATCGGGGACAAGGTCGAGGTGGGATCGCAGGTGCTGCGGATCGTCGGGCTGGTCAACAAGTCCACCACGCTCGCAGGTCAACCCAATGCGTTTGTGACCGTCGCGACGGCGCAGCGGTTGATGTTTTCCGCGCAGCACGTGATTTCGGCTATCGGCTTGCGCGGCGTACCCGCGCAAGTGCCCGCCGGCTATCGCGTCGTGGACCGCGCCGCCGCGGTCGATGACATGATTCGCCCGCTGCATATGGCTCGGCTGGCGATGTCGTACCTGGTGATCCTGCTGTGGGCGGTGGCCGCGTCGATCGTGGGATCGCTGATCTACCTGTCCGCGCTGGAGCGCACCCGAGACTTCGCGGTGTTCAAAGCCCTCGGTGTCGCCACCCAGTCGGTGCTCGCCGGGCTCATGCTGCAGGCGGTGCTCGTCGCGGTGGTCGCGGCGATGCTGGGCGGGCTGCTGGCCGTGCTGCTCGGCCCGCTGTTTCCGATGCTCGTGGTGGTGACCCCCTCGGCATTCCTGTCGCTGGTGGGAACCGCGGTGGGGGTCGGCCTGTTGGCGAGTTTGGTGGGATTGCGGCGCGCGGTCGCGATCGACCCGGTAATGGCGTTTGGGGCCGGATAGTCATGGGCGATTTGCGCATCAAGGATCTCGTCGTCGAATACTCGAACGGCGGGGAGCCGAACCGCGTCATCGACGGTCTGAATCTGGAGGTCGCGGCGGGATCGCTGGTGATCCTGTTGGGCCCCAGCGGATGTGGGAAGACCACGCTGCTGTCGTGCATCGGCGGCATCCTCAGCCCGACCAGCGGACGCGTCCAGGTCGGTGACACCGACGTCACGACGCTGGACCGCCGTAGGCTGACCACCTACCGGCGCCGCACCGTGGGCATCGTCTTTCAGTCGTTCAACCTGGTGGCAAGCCTTTCCGCGGTGGAGAACGTCGCGGTGCCACTCTGGGCGGCGGGCTGGTCGCGGCGGGCGGCGCGCGAACGCGCCAAGGAATTGCTGGCCCGCGCCGGGCTGCAGAACCGCATGACGCACCGGCCCGGTGACCTCAGCGGCGGCGAGCGCGAACGGGTGGCGGTGGCCCGCGCGATCGCGCTGGACCCACCGCTGATCCTGGCCGACGAACCCACGGCCCACTTGGACTATGCCCGCGCGGAAGGGGTGCTGCGGCTGCTGAGGGAGTTGGCGAGTGGCGAGCGCATTGTCGTGGTCGCCACCCATGACACCCGGATCCTGCCGTTCGCCGACCGCGTGGTCAGGCTGATGCCGGATGTGCAACTGACCGACTCCGAGCCCGAAACGCTGCATCTGGCAAGCGGTTCGGTGCTGTTCGAGCAGGGCAGCATGGGGGACCTGATCTACGTCGTCACCGACGGCGAACTGGAAGTCATGCGCGAATCGGGTGATGGGACCGAGGAACTGGTCAAGGTAGCCTCCCCCGGCGAGTACGTCGGCGAGCTCGGGCCGTTGTTCCGGATGGCCCGCTCGGCGACGGTACGCGCACGCACCGACGCTGTCGTCACCGGCTACACCGTGGAGCAATTCCGCGTACTACTCGAGACCTACACCGAGGGCACCCTTGCCCGATCCAAAAGCGCTCCGGGCCAAGGAAATACCAATCACAACCACTCACTCCTCGATGGAGCGACGCAGATGTCACGGTTCGGCGAAGAAGTAGCCGCCCCGGGACCGACAGAGGGAACGAGATGAGCACCGCCGACAGGCAGCACGCCGAGCACGCAGACGACCACGCCGAATCGGCTTGGGAGATCACGGATGACGCGTCGTCGCTCATGGCGCCGACGCTGGTCGGGCAACTGCGGTACCGGGCCGAACGCTATCGGGACAGGGTTGCGTTCACCTACTCTCGCGATGGCGAGGAGACCGAAGTCAGCCAGCTGACCTATGCCGAGCTGGATGCCAGGGCAAAGCGGATCGCAACCAACCTGCAGCGCCACGGTGCCGCGGGCGAGCGCGTCCTGGTCCTGTGCCCGCCGGGTCTGGATTTCATCGCCGGCCTGTTCGGGTGCCTCTACGCGGGGGCGATCGCCGTACCGGTGCATCCGCCGGCGCGCGAGCACCTGGTTCCGCGCGTCGCCTCGATCGTCGCGGATGCCAAACCGCGCTTCGCTCTGTCGAACTCAGAGATGCAGGCTCGAATCAAGGCCACGGTGGACGGTCTGGTCAAGGGGCGTCCGCTGCAGTGGTTCGTCACCGACACGGGGGGCGACGAGGCGCAGTGGGTTCCACCCGACATCGACTCCAGCACGATCGCCATGATCCAGTACACCTCGGGCTCCACGGCCGCACCGAAAGGCGTTGTGCTGTCGCATGGCAACCTCGCCCACAATCTGGAGACCATCCGCCAGTCGTGGAAGTCGGGATTCGACCGGGAGGCAACCGGTGTGTTCTGGCTGCCGCCCTACCACGACATGGGCCTCATCGGCGGCGTCCTCGAGACCCTTTATGTCGGCGGTACCTCCGTCCTCATGCCGCCGAACGCGTTCATCAAGCGCCCGATGCGGTGGTTGGAAGCGATATCCCGGCACCGCGCCAAAATCACCGCCGCCCCCAACTTCGCCTATGACCTGTGCATCGAACTCAGTACCCCTGAGGAGCGTGCCGCCCTCGACCTGTCCAACTGGTCGACGGCCATGTGCGGTGCCGAGCCGGTGCGTCCCTCGACCATGCAGGGCTTCGCCGAGGCGTTCGCCCCGGCGGGTTTTCGGCCCGAGGCGTTCGCGCCGGTCTATGGGCTGGCGGAGGCGACGCTGCTGGTGTCCGGCGGGTCGGACTCCCCGGTCCCGGTGGTTCTGCACATAGATCGCGCGGCGCTGGGTGAACGCCGGGTCGTCGAGATCGCGACGGAAGACCCGAGCGCGTTGACGTTGGTCGGTTGCGGCCGGCCACCGGGCGGCCAGGAGGTCATCATCGTCGATCCCCAGACCCGGCGGCCCTGCGGGGCTGACGAGGTCGGCGAGATCTGGGTCGCCGGGCCGGGCGTGGCGCAGGGTTACTGGGGGAAGCCCGAAGTGACGGAAGAGGCGTTGCGCGCGCATCTTTCGGACAGCGGCCGGGGCCCGTTCCTTCGCACCGGGGACCTCGGGTTCTTCCGCTCCGGTGAGTTGTTCGTGACGGGTCGCGTCAAGGATCTCATCATCATTCGCGGCACCAATCACTATCCCGAGGACATCGAGCTCACCGTGCAGGCCTGTCACCCGGCACTGATGCGCGGCCGGGGCGCGGTCTTTTCGGTCGCGGCCGGACCGGACGCCCCCGAACGGGTTGTGGTCGTGCAGGAGGTGAGCGGCTATCATCTCGGCGACGCCGACCTCAAGCAGATCGTCGACACCATCCGGACCGCGATCACCGAACACCATGAGATCCAGGCGGACACCGTTGTTCTGGTGGACCCGTTGCGGATTCCCACCACGTCCAGCGGCAAGATCCAGCGGTCCGCCTGCCGGCAGCAATTCCTCGACGGCCAGTTCGAGCCGGTCGCCGAATGGCGCGCACCGCTGCCCGACATCCGCCCCGCGGCCGCCGCGCCGGAACAGACCGGGCGCACCGTCGCGGAGATCCAGGAATGGTTGATCGCCCAGCTCGCTCGTGAACTCGGCATTCCCGCAACGGATATCGACCCATCCCGGCCGTTCGCCTACTACGGCCTCGATTCGGTTCGTGCCATCAGGCTGACCGGCGCTCTGGAAACCTGGCTCGGATGCGAACTTTCGCCCACCATCGCCTACGAACACCCGACGATCGAGCTGCTCGCCCGCCATCTGGGCGGCAAGGGCACCGCGGTCGACCGCACCGCCGAAACCGTCGGTGAGAGCGGCCCGCCCGCCGCGGACGAGCCGATCGCCATCATCGGCATCGGGTGCCGTTTTCCGGGCGCCGACGGCCCGGCGGCCTTCTGGCGCGAGTTGTCGGAAGGCGTGGACGCGATCAGCGAGGTCCCGTCGGACCGCTGGGACGCCGATGCCTTCTACGACCCCGATCCGTCCGTGCCGGGCACGTCGGTCACTCGACGGGCCGGCTTCCTGCCCGAGGTCGACGAGTTCGACTTCGGATTCTTCGGCATCTCGCCTCGGGAGTCGGCGCAGATGGATCCGCAGCAGCGGCTGATCCTCGAGGTGGCTTGGGAGGCATTGGAAGACGCCGGGCAGGTGCCGGAGCGGCTTGCCGGCAGTGACACCGGCGTGTTCGTCGGCATCGCGACCACCGACTACGCGAACCTGCACGGCAACCAGATGCAGCTTGTCGATGCCTACACGGGCACCGGAAACGCGTTGAGCATTGCCGCCAACCGGCTCTCCTACTTCTACGACTTCCACGGGCCGAGCATGGCGATCGATACCGCGTGCTCGTCGTCGTTGGTCGCGGTCCACCTCGCGTGCCGCAGCCTGCGCGACGGCGAGTGCGGGGTGGCGCTGGCCGGAGGGGTGAACGTCATCCTGTCGCCGGCGCTGATGATCAACTTCAGCAAGGCGAAGGTGATGGCGCCCGACGGCCGCTGCAAGACCTTCGATGCCGGCGCGGACGGGTACGTGCGGGGTGAAGGCGCCGGAATGGTCGTCCTGAAACCGCTCAGCCGGGCGCTGGCCGACAACGACCCGATCTATGCGGTGATCCGCGGCACCGCCATCAACCAGGACGGCCGGACCAACGGGCTGATCGCGCCCAACCGGCGAGCGCAGGAAGCCGTGGTGGCCGCGGCCTACCGCCGCGCCGGCCTTTCACCGGGCACCGCCCAGTACGTCGAGGCGCACGGCACCGGAACATTCCTGGGCGACGCGATGGAAGCGAACGCGCTGGGCACGGTGCTGGCGGACGGCCGTCCGCCGGGCAGCCAGTGCCTGGTCGGCTCGGTCAAGACCAACATCGGGCACCTGGAGGCGGCGGCCGGAGTTGCCGGGCTGATCAAGGTGGCATTGGCCTTGCAGCACAAGGAGATTCCGCCGAGCCTGAACTTCGCCGAACCCAACCCGGAGATCCCCTTCGACAGCCTGCCGGTGCGGGTGGCGACAACGCTGACCCCGTGGCCGAAAAACGGTGGGCGGGCGGTCGCAAGTATCAGCTCGTTCGGCATGGGCGGCACGAACGCGCACGCCGTGCTGACCGAGGCCCCGCAGGCCCGGGCCGCCACGGCCGAGCGCGGCACGGCACCGGATCGAGCCGAGTTGCTGCCGATCTCCGCGCGGTCCCCCGAGGCCCTCGTCGCGCTGGCCGACCGGTATGAGTCGGCACTGGCGTCCGGGGTGGCGCTCGCCGACCTCTGCTATACGGCCGGCGTCCGTCGCGGGCACTACGAGCATCGGTTGTCCGTCGTCGCCGACTCGCCCGCCACGATGTCGGAGACCCTCGACGCCTACCGGCACGGGCAGCCACGGCAGGGGTTCTCCGTCGGACAGTGCCGTCCCGGCCAGCGTCCCAGGGTGGTCTTCGCCTTCCCCGGGCAGGGCTCACAGTGGCACGGCATGGGGCGGCGACTGCAGGCCGAGGAGCCCGTGTTCCGTGACGCCTTGGCGGCGTGCGACCGCGCGCTCAAGCCCCACCTGGGACATTCCATCGTCGAGCTGCTGGCCAAGGACGAGGAAATCACCGACATCAGCTTGATCCAGCCCGCGATCTTCGCCATGCAGGTCGCGCTGGCGGCCCTATGGCGCTCCTGGGGGGTCGAGCCGACCGCCGTGGTGGGGCACAGCATGGGTGAGGTTGCGGCGGCGCACATCGCCGGTGCGCTGAGCCTCGAAGACGCCGCACGGGTGATCCGCTTCCGCGCACTGATGCTCCGAACCGTGCGCGGCCGCGGAACCATGATGGCCGCGGAACTCAGCGCCGCCGAAGCACAGGAGCTCATCGCCGGCCAGGAAAGCAAGGTCTCGATCGCCGCCAGCAACAGCTACCGGTCGACGGTGTTGTCCGGGGATCAAAAGGTTTTGGCCAAGCTGATGGAGGTGCTGCAGCAGCGCGACCGGTTCTGCCGATGGGTCGACGTCGATGTGGCCGCCCACAGCCCGCAGATGGACCCGTTGGTTCCCGCTCTGCGCGGCGGGCTCGTCGGACTGCGGCCGACCGCACCGGCGATACCCATCTACTCGACGGTGACCGGCGACCTGCTCACCGACCGCCTGGCCGACCCCGACTATTGGGCGGAGAACCTGCGCTCGCCCGTGCATTTCTCGCCCGCGCTGCGCCGGCTGCTGGAGGGCGGTCATGACGCGGTCGTCGAGATCAGCCCGCACCCGGTCCTGCTGAACTCCATCCGGGAGGACGCCCAGGACCTGGGGGCCAGTTGCGCCGCGCTGCCGTCGATGCGGCGCGACGACGGGGGACGGGGGACCGCGCTGACGTCGCTCGGCACCCTCTACACCCTTGGTCAGCCGGTCACCTGGGAGGCGGTGTACCCCCCGGGCAGCCACTACGTGACCGCACCGACGTACCCGTGGCAACGTGTCCATTCCTGGTTAGAAGTCGGGCCGATCACCCCGAACGGCACCGGCCCGCTGCCGCAGGCCCCGGGCGCGACCGAGGCCGCGGGCTTGCGCGACCGGATGTATCGGCTGCGCTGGCAGCCCGCGCCCAGTCCGGCGGACCGGGACGGGTCGAGCCGGCCGGACGAAGCCGGCAGTTGGCTCATCTTGAGCGACGGCGCGGACACCGCGGACACCCTCCGGAAACACCTCGAATCGCATTCTCAGCGGTGCGTGCTCGTCGAGCCGGCACCGAACGGCGACTTCGAGCGTCTCACCCCGGACAGTTACCGCCTTGACCCGACGCAGCCCGATCACTTCAAGCAGCTGCTGGAAGACGCCTTCACCGACGACCGGCCACCGTGCCGGGGGGTGGTGCACCTGTGGGACCTGCTGGCCGCACCGCCGGCCGAGACCTCGCTCGAATCCCTGGATTCGGCAACAACTTTGGGCCCGGTCAGCGTCGTGCATCTCGTCCAGGCGCTGGCGCGGGCCGGTTGGTCGGCGTCGCCGCGGCTGTGGCTGGTGACGCGGGGAACGCAGGTGGCCGATACCTCGGCAGCCGAAGCCGAGCCCGTGTCGATCGCCCAGGCTCCGGTGTGGGGGATGGCCCGCACGATCGACCACGAGCAACCGGAACTGCGCTGCACCTGTGTCGACCTGTCCGCCGATGGCGGTCCGGAACAGGCCCAACAAGAGATCCAAGCCCTCTTCCGGGAGATGTGGGCCGACGACCGCGACGGCGACGTGGCACTGCGGGGCGACCGCCGCTATGTCGAACGACTGACCCGCTACGACGAGCCGGAACCCTCCGAGACCGCGTCATTCAAGGAAGACGCCACCTATGTCGTCACCGGCGGGCTCGGTGCGCTGGGGCTCGTGGTGGCCAAGTGGATGGCCGAGCACGGCGCCCGGCACCTGGTCCTGATGGGACGTGGCGGCGCCTCGGAGGAGGCGCAGGAAACGCTGGACGCCCTGCGCGCGGCCGGCACCGAGGTGACCATCGCAAAGGGCGACGTCGCGAAAGCCGACGACGTCGCGGCCATGCTGGAATCGATCGCCGAGTCGATGCCGCCGCTGCGTGGGGTGGTGCATGCGGCCGGGATCGCCGACGACGCCATCCTGCTATGCCTCGACGAGGCGAAGCTGCGCAAGGTCATGGCGCCCAAGGTTCAGGGCGCCTGGAACCTGCACGCGCTGACCAAAGACGCCGACCTGGACCTCTTCGTGCTGTTCTCGTCGGCCTCGTCCCTGCTGGGTCCGCCCGGGGCGGCCAACTACGCGGCGGCGAACGCCTTCCTGGACGCGCTGGCGTGGCACCGACGTGCCGAAGGCCGGCCGGCGTTGAGCGTGAACTGGGGGCCATGGGCCGGGCTCGGCTTCTTCACCCGGTCCGAGCTGCAAGACTACTTCGCCCAATACGGCGTGGAGGCCATGTCCGCGGCCGACAGCCTCCGGGCGCTGTCGTCGTTGCTGGAGCGGTCGGCCACGCAGGCCGTGGTTCTCGACATCGACTGGGCGGTTTGGCAACCCGACATGCAGCCGCAGCTGCTCGCGGACCTTGGAATCGCGCCCTCGGCCGACAAGGCGGAGGCCGAGCCCGCAACCGGGCCGGGAGCCGGACTCTACGACGCACTGCAGGGCGCGTCGCCGGAGGATCGCCAACGGCTGTTGGAGACCTATCTGTCCGAGCTCGCCGCCGGCAAACTCGGTCTGGCACCGGCGAACCTGGACAAACAGACACCGCTGAACACCCTCGGCGTCGACTCGCTCATCACGCTCGAGCTGCGCATGCAGGTCGAACGCGACCTGGGCCTCGTGGTGCCGGTCACCCGGCTGCTGGAGGGGCCCAGCGTGGCCAGCCTCGCCGAGTGGCTGCGCGAACATCTGCCGGAGCAAGCGGCCGGCGCACCCACGACGCACGAGGCGGTCTCGCGGCAGGCCACCCCGGAGCCAACGGTCCACCAGCAAGCCGACGGCGCGCCGTCGGGCGGCATCGACCTGCTGACCCGGGTGCCGGAGCTTTCCGACGACGCCGTGGACGAACTGCTTCAAAAGGTCTTGGCCGAAAGAGGGGCCGAGCTTGCCGCGAAGGACGCCGGCGATGACTGACAAGCCCATCAACATCTCCGGCCTGTCTCCGGAGAAAAAGCGGGCACTGCTCGCTCAGCTGCTGATGCAGAAGGCCGAGGAGTCGGCCTCGGTGCATCCGCAGTCGTACGGCCAGCGATCGATGTGGTTCATTCACAAACTCGCACCGGCCAGCGCCGCCTACAACGTCACGTATGCCGGGCGGATACGGGGCGAGCTCGACGTCGCGGCGCTGGAACGCGCGGCCCAGGCGCTCGTCGACCGGCATCCGGCGCTACGGACCACGTACGCCGAACGCGACGGGCAACCGGTCCAGCTCGTGCATCCGCAGTGGCCGGTGCGCATCGCCCGGCACCGCCTCGGCCCCGGTGAGCCCGAGGTCGACGAGTGGATCCGGCGCGAGACCAACCGGCCTTTCGACCTGTACACCGGCCCGGTGCTGCGGCTGACGCTGCTCGAGCGCACGCCCGACGAACATGTGCTGCTCTTGGGTTTGCACCACATCGCCGTCGACTTCTGGTCCATCGACATCATTCTCGACGAGCTGCGCTTGCTGTACGCCGCCGAGCACGGCGCGACCCCACCTCCGCCACCCGCGGAAAGCTTCGTCGAATACGCCGAACAGCAGGCCCAGATGCTCGCGGGCGCCGAGGGCGAGGACCTCTGGGCCTATTGGCGTGACCAGTTGGCCGGCGAACTGCCGGTCCTGCAATTGCCCACCGACCGGCCGCGGCCCGCCGTCCAGACCTACCCGGGCACCGTGCGCCGGTTCACCGTCGACCCCGCGGTGACGGCCGGGATCATTCAACTGGGCCGCAAGGTGGGCGCGACGCCCTACATGACACTGCTGGCGGCCTACGCCGCGTTGCTGCACCGCTACAGCGGCCAGGGTCACCTGGTGATCGGCTCGCCGTTCGCCTGCCGTGACCGGGTCGCGCTTGAGGGCCTGGTCGGCTACCTCACCAACCCGGTCGCCCTGCGGGCCGACCTGCACGACGATCCGACGTTCATGACCCTGCTCGGCCGCGTCAAGGACACCGTGCAGGGTGCCCTCGAACACCAGGACTATCCTTTCGCGCTGCTCGTCGAGCGGCTTCGGCCGCCGCGTGACCCGAGCCGCACGCCGCTGTTCGGAGTCTCGTTCGCCTGGGAACAGACGCGCCGCTTCACCGACGACGCCGGCCCGGAACCCGGGGGGCTGCCGCTCGAGACCCTTCATGTCGGGCAGGGCGGCGCGCCGTTCGACCTGATGATGGAGGTCGGCGAACACGACGGAAAGCTTTCCGGCGTAATGCAATACAACACCGACCTCTTCGACGCCGGCACCATCGAGCGGCTGGCCGGGCACTTCGCCACCCTGCTCGGCGGCATCGTCGCCGACCCCGGCCGGCCGGTCTCGCAGCTGCCGCTGCTCACCGAGGCGGAGCGCCGCCAGCAGGCCGCCTGGAATCAAACCGAGGTCACCTACGACGGCCCGGCCTGCCTGCACGAGATGGTCGCCGCCACGGTCGCCCGCACCCCGGACGCCGTCGCGGTGACGTGTGAGGACCGCGACGTGACCTATGCGGAACTCGACCGCCGGGCCAACGGTCTCGCCCACCGGCTGCGCGAGCTCGGCGTGGGGCCCGAGACGGTCGTGCCCGTCCTGCTGGACCGCTCCGACGATCTGGTGGTGGCCGTGCTGGGCGTCCTCAAGGCCGGCGGCGCCTTCATGCCGCTGGACTCCGCGCAGCCCGCACAGCGCATGGCCGCGATGTTGGACGACGTACCGGACGCGCCGGTCTGCGTCACCCACCGGAGCAAACTGGCGCACCTGCCGGCCGGATTCACCGGTCACCGGCTCTGCCTGGACGAGCCGTCGGCGCCATCGGGCGAGGACGCCGCCCCGGTCTGCGAGACGACGTCGGCAAACCTCGCATACGTAATCCACACGTCGGGTTCCACGGGTAAGCCGAAGGGAACGCTCAACACCCACGCCGGGATTCGCAACCGGCTGCTGTGGATGCAGGATGCCTACCGGCTGACCGCCGACGACCGGGTGCTGCACAAGACGCCGGTGAGCTTCGACCCGTCCGTCTGGGAGCTGTTCTGGCCCTTGATCGTCGGGGCCCGGGTGGTCATCGCCAAACCCGAGGGGCACAAGGATGCCGCATACCTGGTTCGGACCATCGTCGAACAACGCGTCACCACAATGCATTTCGTGCCGTCGATGATGCGCCGCTTCCTCGCCGAGCCCGGGGTGGCCGCGTGCACCGCACTGCGCCGGGTGATCTGCAGTGGCGAGGCGCTGCCCTACGATCTGCGCGACCACTTCATGGCCACGTTGGACGCCGAGCTCTACAACCTCTATGGGCCCACCGAGGCGGCGATCGACGTCACCGGATTCCACTGCGAGCGAGGCGAATCCGGCACGCTGGTGCCGATCGGACGGCCGATCGCCAACATCCGCGCCTACATCCTGGACGCGCACCTGCAACCGGTGCCGATCGGTGTGCCCGGCGAGCTGTACATCGGCGGAGTGGGGCTCGGCCGCGGTTACCTCAACCGCCCGGATCTGACGGGAGCCATCTTCGTGGCCGACCCGTTCGGCGGCGATGCCGCGCACCCCGGCCAGCGGCTCTACCGGACCGGCGACCTGACCAGGTATCTGCCCGACGGCAACATCGACTACCTGGGACGCATCGACTTCCAGGTCAAGGTCCACGGCTTCCGGATCGAGCCCGGCGAGATAGAGGCCGCGCTGGCCCAACACCCCGCGGTGGCCGAGAACGCGGTGGTGATCAGAACCGACAGCCGCGGAAATCCGATCCTCGTCGCATATGTCGTGCCGGCCGGCGGCGCCGCTCCGTCGACAGCGGAGTTGCGCCGGTTCCTGCTTGACCTGCTTCCCGCCGCCATGATGCCCGCGGTCTTCGAGGTGACGGACGCGCTGCCGCTCACGTCGAGCGGAAAGGTGGACCGCAAGGCCTTGATGGCGGCCGACAGGGCATCGGGGCCGCAGGAGCCGGTGTTCGTCGCTCCGCGCACCCCTACCGAACAATTGCTGGCCGAAATCTGGCGCGCTGTACTGGATCTGGAACGGGTCGGCGTCAACGACGACTTCTTCGCCCTCGGTGGTGCCTCGACCCAAAGCCTGGAGGTCGCGGTGCGGGCGAACGCGGCAGGCCTGCCGCTGCGGCCGGAGTCGATGTTCGTCTACGGCACCATCGCCGAGCTCGCCGCCGAATACGGTCCGCTCGCCGGCGATGCAACGGGTCACCCCGAAGCCCCCGCCGAGGCGGTCGTCACGGCGCCGGCACCGGCGCAACCGGTGCAGGCCACACCCGAGGAAAAGCGAAACACGGTCATCGAGAGCATCGGCGTGTACCTTCCCTCGCGAACCGTGTCGACGAAGACCGTTATGGCCGAGTGCGCCAACGAGATTCGCATACCGCTGGAACGTCTGACCGGCATCAAGAACCGGCGGGTGGTCGGTGAGGACGAGTTCTCGATCGACCTCGCCAGGAAGGCGGCCGACGATTGCCTGTCCCGATCCAGCTATCGGCGCGAGGAGATCGACCTGGTCATCGCCTGCAACATCTCCCGGCGTGACGGACTCGAGAACCGGTTCAGCTTCGAGCCCAGCACCGCCACGCGACTGCGCGACCAATGCGGCCTTGGCAATGCGCTGGCCTTCGACATCAGCAACGCGTGCGCCGGAATGTTCACCGGCATCACCGTCGCCGACGCATTCCTGCAGACCGGGCTGATTCGGAACGCCCTGGTGGTCAGCGGCGAGTACATCAGTCACCTGTGCGAGACCGCCCAGAAGGAGATCGAGGGGCCGATGGATCCGCGGATCGCGTGCCTGACCCTCGGCGACGCCGGTGCGGCGGTGGTCCTCGAGCGGGGGCCGAACAACAAGGTCGGCTTCCACGACATCGATATGGCCACCCTGAGTCGCTACAGCAAGCTGTGCATCGCGAAGGTGACCGACGGCCCGCACGGCGGTGCCATCATGTTCACCGACTCCGTCACGCAGACCGCGATCGCGGTCAAGCACGCGGTGCCCTACGTCGCCGCGGTAATGCAGCGACACGGCTGGCGGCCGGAGACCACCGACCACCTGGTGATGCACCAGACGTCCGAGGCCTCGCTCAACGACGCGGTCGTCGCCATCAACCAGATGTTCGGGGACGGCGCGGCCCACCGGGGCAACACCATCTACAACATCGCCGAGCGGGGAAACACCGCCACCACGACCCACATCGTCGCGCTGAACGACTACATCCTGAGCAATCGGATCAATTCCGGTGACAATGTGGTCTTTTCGATCACCGGCTCCGGACAGACCGTCGGCGCAGCGCTGTATACCTTCGACGACCTGCCCGACAGGATGCGACGGGGCGCCGGCGGCGGCCACGTCCCCGGCATGGCGACCGACAGCAACCACAAAGCCGTTCCGGCGATGCCCCGCGTGCGCATCGACGGCGTCGGCCTCGCTCCGGCCGAGCAACCGGCTTCCCCCAGCTCGATCCAGCTCGCTGTCCAGGCCGCAGAGGCGTGCCTCGAACGCAGCGGCCTGGATCGGAGCTCGCTGGGGCTGATCATCAATTCCGGCATCTACCGCGACGAGTTCCTCAGCGAGCCGGCAGTCGCCGCGCTCGTCGCCGGCGAACTGGACATCAACGGGGAGGTGGACTCCCCGGACGGGCCCAAGACCTTCGCCTTCGACGTCCTCAACGGCGCCGTCGGCTTCCTCAACGCCTGCCAGGTCGCCGCGGGGATGATCGGGGCGGGAAAGGTGGAGCACGCCATGGTGATGGCCTCGGAGATCGAAAACAACAGCCCCGACAGCGGCTATCCGCAACGCGGCATCAGCCAGACGGGCTCGGCGGTCCTGCTGCGCAGGAGCGACGGCCCGGAAGGCTTCGGCCGCTTCGTGTTCCAGCACCACCCGGAGTACAGCGGTGCCCTGGCCACCTACACCCAGCAGCGAGACGGGCGGGCCGGGCTACAGATCGAGCGGGACCCCAACCTCGCCGCGATCTATCTGAGTTGTATTCCCGCCGCTGCCAAGGAACTTCTGGCCCTCGAGGGACTCAACCCCACCGACATCGCGGCGGTGCTCCCGCCATATCTATCCCCGGAGGCGCTCGACGAACTGGCCGCCCAGCTCGGCATCCCGAGATCGAGGTTCGTCGAGCTCGCCGCCGACAGCGACCCGTTCACGTCGTCCGTGCCGTACGGGCTGGAGCAAGCCCGGCGGCAGGGGCTGGCGCGACCGGGCGACGTCGCGTTGATACTCACCGCCGGCTCGGGTGTCGAGGTCGGCTGCACGACGTACCGTTTCTGATCCCATGCGCGCATTCGTCACCGGAGGAACCGGGTTCGTGGGGTCGAACCTGGTGGCCGCCTTGGTCAAACGAGGGATCGATGTTCGCGTGCTGCGGCGGTCGACGTCGTCGCTGGCTGCATTGGCCGGCCTGGACTGCGAGACGTGCGTCGGCGACGTGCTGGACGAGATCGACACCCTCACCGCCGCGATGGCCGGCTGCGACTGGGTGTTCCACACCGCCGCAATCTCCGACTACTGGCGCTACCGCGGGCAAAACCTCCTCTACCGCACCAACATTGGCGGCACCCGCAACATGTTGGGCGCCGCCCTGCGCGCGGGTGTGAAACGGTTCGTCCTCACCAGTTCCCTCGCCGCGCTCGGGGTGCCGGAGCCCGGACACCTGCTCACCGAGTCCGATCGCTTCAACCTGCGTCCGCGCCAGTTTCCATACGGCTACAGCAAGCACCTCGCCGAATCCGAGCTGCGCCTCGCCGCCGCGGCGGGCCTTGCGGCCGTGGCGGTCAATCCATCGGTCGTCATAGGGCCGGGCGACCTCAACGGCACGGAGAGTGCGATGTTCGTCCAGGCCGCACGCGGACGGCTGCGGGTCGCCGCACCGGGGGGCACCAACTTCGTGGCGGTCGGCGACGTGGTGGCGGGTCACATCGCGGCCGCGGAGCGAGGACGCTCCGGTGAGCACTACATCCTGGCCGGCGAAAACCTCAGCTTCCCTGAGGCTTTCGCAACCGTCAACGACATAGCCGGCCGGCCGGGGCCCCGGGTCGTGCTCCCCGCGTGGACCATACCGGTGGCAGCCGCGGCCGTGGGCGCGGCCCGCTTCGTGGTCGGCCCACGACTGCCAGTCGGGGGCAAGCAGATGCGGCTGTCGTCCGTCGGCATCTACGCCGACGGCAGCAGGGCCCGCACCGAGTTGGGCGTCCCCTATACGCCGTTTCGGACGGCCGCCCAGAGTGCCTACGACTGGTACTTGGAAAACCACTACCTGCCGCAACAACCCGCGGATTCCCGGGCGCGCATACGGCGATGACACGCGCGATCGACGCGATACCCGGCTTCACCGGCCACATAGTCCACCCCGGCGGCCACGACTACGACTCGGCGCGGCAGGTTTTCAACGCCCTGGTCGACAAGCGGCCCGCCGTCGTGCTGCGCTGCCGCTCCCGAGCGGACATCGTCGCCGCCGTCCGCTACGCAGTCGGCTCGGGGGCCGAGATCGCGGTGCGGTGCAGCGGGCACAGCGTCGCCGGACACTCCTCGACCGATGGCGGCATCCTCATCGACCTCTCCCTCATGCGCGGCGTCGTCGTCGACGCCGAACACCGGATCGCGGTCGTCCAGCCCGGCGCGACCTGGCGCGACATCGACCGGGCCACCGCCCGCCACGGTCTGGCCTGCCCCGGCGGGGTGGTGTCCACGACGGGAGTGGGCGGGTTCACGCTCGGCGGCGGGGTCGGGTGGTTGTCTCGCGCATACGGCCTGACCTGCGACAATCTGGCCGCAGCGGAGCTCGTGCCGGCCAACGGAGAGGTGCTGTACGTCAGTGCGGCACAGAACGCGGAGATCCTCTGGGGACTTCGTGGCGGCGGCGGCAACTTCGGCGTGGTCGCACACTTCGTGATCGACCTGCACCCGGTCGATCAGGTCATCGGGGGCATCCAGGCCTACGACGACACCGACGCCGAGGCCGTGCTGAAACACTTTCGCGCCCAGATGAACAACGCCGACGACCAGCTCGCGTCCCTCGTCGACTTCGGCACCGATGAGGGTTCGGGACGCGGGCTGGTCACGATACTGAGCTGCTCGACCAGGCCCGACGAGATCGGTCGGGCCGCCGTCGGCGCGCTGGCGCAGGTACCCGGGATGACCACCGAACCGGTGATAGCGCTGGAACGCGAAATCGCCTATCCCACTTGGCAACAGGCCCTCGACCACACGGCCCCGTTCGGGCGGCTGAACTATTGGAAGTCGACTTTCCTCACGGAGCTATCCGACGACGCCATCCGGCGGATCGCGGTGCTCGGGCGGACCCGCCCCGCGCCGCAGACGCATGTGCACCTGATCCGGCTCGGCGGCGTTCCGAGCCGCGTTCCGCCGCAGGCGACCGCCTTTTCGACCCGCAACTACCCCTACATCGTCCATCTGATCACCACATGGACCGACCGCGCCGACACCGAACGGTGCAAGTCGTGGACCGACGAAGCGTACGAAACGCTGCGTCCCCTCGGTCCGGCCGGCGTGTATCTCAATTTCGTGGGTGATGAAGGGCCGCTACGTATCCGGGCCAGCTTCGGTGAAGCAACCTACCGTCGGCTCGCCAGGCTGAAGGCGCGCCTCGATCCGGACAACCGCTTCGCCCTCAACCAGAACGTCGAGCCCGCAGCGGACAGCTAGTAGTTGCGGCAGGAGTTGGCCAATGGCACGACGATGTCGTGGAACGGGGCGGCGTCGGGGTTGCTTCCCATATCCTGCAGCATCTGGCGGCGCTTGGACCGCGGCGCTGCGACGAGGTCGTGCAACCAGGCCTGCGCCTCCGGCGAGGCGTTGAATTGCGCCGCGGGACCCGGGAACTCCGCATTCAGCGCCGCCACCACCTGCTGGAAATTGCACGGGCTGTTTACGGCCGGAGTGATGTCAGGGTCGGCGGATGCGACTCCGATTCCAGCGGTCAACGGCAATGCCAACCCAAAAATTGCGACGGCCAATTTGGCCGATGCTGATGTGAACATTTGTCCCCCCTTTTACTGAGGCGTCGATGCCGATCTCGGCGACATCTGAAGGAGCTCGCCTCTTTCGGTCAGTAGTTGATTCGTTCCAACTACAGCCTCACCCCGCACACGCCGTTCGACAACCCGCCAATCGGCCCAAATTCCGAGGCCCTTCGGCCCTTCGGACCTTGGACCAACCTGGCCCGGGCCGGCCATTGCGCCTGGTATACGGCCCGGGCCCGGTGCTCAGTACTTGTTGCAGATTTTCGCGACGTTCTTCATCGTCTGGAGGTACGGCTGCGCGTCGGGCATGCCCTGGATCTGTGCTGCCAATTGCCGGCGCTGATCCGGCGGCGAATCGACGAACTGATGCAAGAAGCCCTGCGCAATCGGCGATCCGTTGAATTTCGCGGCATCGTCCGGATATTGCGTGTTGAGCGCTGCCGTCGCCTGATCGTACGTACAGGTCGAGTTGATGACCCGTTCCAGATCGGGATCGGGAGCAGGAGCGGGATCCGCG
This sequence comes from Mycobacterium sp. 852002-30065_SCH5024008, assembly GCF_001665645.1. NCBI lineage: Bacteria > Bacillati > Actinomycetota > Actinomycetes > Mycobacteriales > Mycobacteriaceae > Mycobacterium > Mycobacterium sp. 852002-30065_SCH5024008. Next base: position 83,713 of record NZ_LZSZ01000181.1, read on the forward strand.
GACGCGATGCCGGCTCCGGTGGCGAGGGATAACGCCAGACCACCAGTCGCGACTGCCAATCTGGTCCACGAAAACGTGACCATATGAATAACCTTTCAACGGGAAACACCGCGATAAATGCGGCGATGATTATGTCAGCCTAGCGCCTGTTTCGGGGTCGAGGCCCCTTCCGGGCTCTGGAGTATCTAAGAATTCATTAGCGGCGAAATAAGACGTCTTTCGTCGTGCAATTCCGCGAATCACCCGCCCGCTCGAAAGGCATGCGGCGCAACGGAAATGGCCTCAGTGCAGCCCGCTGAGGCATGGTGTATGGGGAGCCAACCCTAAGCCGGTGTGCGATACCGCGCGGCCGGTGGCCGGTGCTGTGCCCACGGGCGCGCCGATTCTAGTTGTGCGGCAAGCGAAATGAGCGTCAGTCCATCGTCGGGCCGCCCCACCAGATGGACCGCTTCGGGCAGCCCGTTCGGCGAGATTCCGACCGGGACCGACATCGCCGGCTGCCCGGTGTAGTTCTGCGTCGGGGTGAATGGCATGAACCCCAACACCCGCGCCATCGCGCGAGTCGGTCCCAGCCCCTCGAGATGCCCGACGGGCACCGGCGGCTTACCCAACACCGGCGTGATCAGCACGTCGAAATCGGCTACGGGCCGCAGCCCGCGCTCGCTCATCCGGTCGCGCGCGGCCAGCGCGCGGTGCGCCAGCCAGTCGGGGATCAGCCGGGCGGTACGTCCCTCGGCCTGAATCCGCCGCTCCAGCAGCTCGGGTGTGGGCAGCCGCTCGATTTCATCGGCGAGGCCGTGCATCATCAGCGCGAACACCGAAAGGACGGCGGCCGGCGGATAGACCGGATCGCGCTCGACGACCTCGTGGCCGAGCGAGCGCAGCAGCTCGGCGGTCTCCAATACCGGCCGGCGCACTTCGTCGCTGACCGGCACCGGGATGACCGGTTTGAAGGACATGGCGATCCGCAGGCGCCGTGGCTCACGCGACGCCGCCTCGATCAGTGTCGGCGGCGGCGTCGCAGAGACGATTTCGTCGTTGGGCTCCAGGCCGGCCATCGCGTCGTGCAGCAGCGCCGCGTCGGCCACACTGCGGGCCAGTGCACCGATGTGATGCAGCCCGTGGAATCGGTACGCCCGCTCCGGCGACTGCTTGGTGCTGATCCACCCCCGCTGACCTTTCAGGCCCACCACCCCGCAGCATGCGGCCGGGATGCGAACCGAGCCGCCACCGTCGGTGCCCAGCGCGCCGGGCACCATGCCGGCCGCCACCGCCGCCGCCGAACCGCCGCTGGAACCGCCGGTTGTCCGTTCCAGGTGCCAAGGATTACGGGTAACGCCCCAGGTGGGGGACTCGCACATCGGGACGGCGCCGAACTCGGGCAGATTCGTCTTGCCGATGATCACCGCCCCGGCTTCCCGAAGGCGCCGCACGGCGGCGCTGTCGCGGCTCACCGGGCCGGTGTCGATCGCGGTGCCGCACATCGACGACACTCCCGCCACATCGGTGTCGTCTTTGACCGCGATCGGCACGCCCGCCAGCGGCAGCACCTCGCCTGCGGCCAGCCGGCGTTCGACCTGCGCCGCTTCTGCCAGCGCCTGCTCGGCGAGCACTACTCGAAACGCATTCAAGATCGGATCGAGTTGAGCGATGCGCTCCAGGTGGAACTCCACCAGCTCTCGCGGCGAAACCTCACGATCGCGCACCAACTGCGCCAGCCGCGCCACCCCGGCAAAGCCCAGGCCCTGATCATCAACGGCGGTCATGCACGCCCTTTCGCGCCAACCCCCCGTTGGACTGAATACCCCGCCGAGTGTACGCACACCTTGACCGATGCCGCCGAGCACGAATTCATGCAGGCCAGCGAGGACCTTGTCTCCTCCGGCAATAGGACTTTCGGCTCTCGCCCGCGACACCCGGACGGTCAAAGAATCACTAATAGCAGCGGTGGGAGGGGAGCCACCGCCTCTTAGGGAGGACATTTTCGATGAAAAGGTCCATGTCGTCCGCCGCATCCGGCACGGGGCGCTTGATCGTCATGGCCAGTCGGGGGCCGGGGGCAATTCGATGACCACCGACGTCGGCCTGGACCGCGACAGCCTCGAAATGATGCTGGCCTCACTCGATGATTTCCTCGCCGAGGCACTGCCGGATGCGCGCCGGTTGGACCTCGACCACAACGACGTCTGCCCGGAGGAAACCGTTCGCGCGATGTGCGGTGAAGACCTCGGCGTGCAGCTCGTCTTCATCCCGGAGGAGTACGGCGGGTTCGGCGGCGGGGCGTTTGACTCCTACCGGGTCTGCGAACGACTCGCCCGGTTCGACATCGGCGTAGCCACCGCCGTGCTGGCCACGTTCCTCGGCAGCGACCCGATCGTCGTGGGCGCGACCGCGCAGCAGCGCAAGGAGTGGCTGGGGCGCATCGCCGAACGGGGCATTCTATTCGCTTACGCCGCAACGGAACCCGAGGCGGGAAGCGACCTGGCCGCGATGAAGACGACCGCCACACCGGTCGAAACCGACGGTCAGGTGACCGGTTACCGGCTCAACGGGCGCAAACAGTGGATCAGCAACGGCTCCATCGCGGATGCCTACTCCGTCCTGGCCCTGGCGCCGGGCGGACCGTCCTGGTTCGTCGTGGAGAAGGGCACCCCCGGCTTCTCGGCGGCGCCCCCGGAGGACAAGCACGGCATCCGGTTGTCCGACACCGCAGCGCTGTTCCTCGATGACGTGCTGGTCCCGGCGGAGCACTTGGTGGGCCGGGAGGAGGGCCACGGACTTGCCCAGGCCCAGCAGGTTTTCGGCTACACGCGGGTGATGGTCGCCGCATTCGGGCTCGGTGGCGGCTGGTCGGCCCTGGACCGGGCGATCACCTACTCCACCGAGCGGGTGCAGGGCGGCGCGCCGCTCTCGAACAAGCAAGGCTTTACCCACAAGCTGATCGTGCCGCATGCGGTGCGGCTGGAGGCGGCACGCGCGTTCATCGAGGAAACCGCGACCCGGATCGACAGCGGCGAGGGTGCCGGCGGCGCGCTCAACACCGAGGGCGCGATCGCCAAATACCTGGCCACCGAGGCCGGTAACGCGGCCGCGGAGGCGGCGATCCAGGCGCACGGCGGATACGGCTACACGCGTCCGTACCTGGTGGAGAAGATCAAGCGCGACGTCCGGATCACCACGATCTACGAGGGCACCTCGGAGATCATGGAGATGACGATCGCGCGCGGCCGCTGGCAGCAGCACCTCAAGACGTCCGGCGCCTACTACCGCGACGCGGCTCGCGCACTTGACGATGTCCCCGGTGAATGTGGCGGGCCCACGGCGGCGCTGGCGCTGGAATGCCTTGCCGCCGTGCTGGAATCGTGTCGTGTCGGCCGGCTGACCCGCAGCCAGCACGTGTTGTTGCGGCTGGGCGAACTGATCAGCTACGCCGAGTGCGCGGGCGCACTGGCGCGCCGCGCCGCCGCGGCGGCAACCGGTGCGTTGCCGGCGAAATCGGACACCCGCTTCGACGCGGCCGCGTTGGCCGCCATCAGCCGCGTTTTCGCGCGCGACGCGGCGCAGAAGGTCGCCGAGGAGGGCTCACGCTGGGTGACCGGCGCCGGCACCGGGTCCGACCTCGCCGTCGCGCTGCCGCTCGACCGGGTGCGGGCCGCGCAGACCGGCCTGCTGGATGACATGGACCGGGTGGGGGACGCGCTGTATCGAAGAGAGGCCGGATCATCATGACGACCACGCAACAGGAGCCGATCGCAGTGATCGGCGTCAGCGCGATCATGCCGGACGCGCCCGACGCCGCCACCTTCTGGGCCAACATCAAGGCCGGCCGTTACAGCATCAGCGACGTGCCGCCCGAGCGCTGGGACCCGGAGCTTTACTACGACCCCGACCCCCACGCGCCCGACAAGACCTACTCCCGCATCGGTGGGTGGGTCCGCGACTTCACGTGGGAACCGCTGGCGTGGCGGCTACCCATCCCGCCCGCGGTCAGCGCGCAGATGGACGACGGTCAGAAGTGGGTGGTGGCGGCCGCCCGCTCCGCCCTGCTCGAAGCCGGGTGGCCCGACTGGACGGTGGACCCCGAACGAGTCGCGGTCATCATCGGCAGCGCCATCGGCGGCGACAAGCAGCACCAGACCAACCTCCGGATCCAGTTTCCCGCGATCATTCAAAAGTTACGCGCGGCACCGTCATTCGCGGCGCTGCCGCAGTCGGTGCGCGACGCCGTGCTCGCCGAGACCCGGGCCTCGTTCCTGGGTGGAATCTCCGAAATCACCGAGGACACGATGCCCGGCGAGCTCGCGAACGTGGCAGCCGGCCGGGTGGCGAACCTGTTCAACTTCCGGGGCCCCAACTTCACCACCGACGCGGCGTGCGCCTCGGGAATGGCCGCCATGTCGGCCGCCGTGCGGGGATTGCAGGCCGGCGACTTCGATGCCGCCGTGACCGGCGGCCTCGACCGCAACATGGACCCGGCGGGATTCGTGAAGTTCTGCAAGATCGGTGCGCTGTCGGCGACCGGCACCCGCCCATTCGACGCGGGCGCCGACGGCTTCGTAATGGGCGAGGGCGCAGCGCTGTTCGTCCTCAAGCGGTTGTCCGACGCGGAACGCGACGGCGACCGGATCTACGCGGTGCTGCTCGGCATCGCCGGCTCCAGTGACGGTCGCGGCAAGGGCATCACCGCGCCCAATCCGGTGGGCCAGCGGCTGGCGGTGGAGCGAGCCTGGGCGGTGTCCGGCCTCGATCCGGCGGCGGCAACCTGCGTCGAGGCGCACGGGACGTCCACCCGGGTGGGCGACGCCACCGAACTGGCCAGCCTCACAGACGTTTTCGGTAAGGCCGGCGCGCAGCCCGGGTCGATCGCGCTGGGCTCGGTCAAGTCCAACATCGGCCACCTCAAGGGCGCGGCCGGTGCCGCGGGCCTGTTCAAGACGGTGCTCAGTCTGCATGACAAGGTGCTGGTGCCCAGCCTGCACTTCGAGCAGCCGAACCCCAACGTGGACTGGAATGACATCCCGTTCCGGGTCAACACCGAACTGAGCGAGTGGCCGGCACCGGACAACGGGGTGCGGTGCGCCGGGGTCAGCGCCTTCGGGTTCGGCGGCACCAATTTTCATGCCGTGCTCGAGGAGTACGTGCCCGGTCGGCATCGCCCGCCGGGGGAGGCCCGCTCCTACCCGGGCGCGACCATCGAGCAGCGCTCCGCGCCGGCGACGGACGCACCCGTCGGGGCGAAGGCCCCGCTGCGGGGCGCGGCGGTGGTCGGCGGCGCGGATGACTCCGACGTGGCCGCCCAGCTGGACCGGCTCGCCGCACGGGCGTCGGCTGGCCAGGCCCCCGCGGTGGCCCCACCGGACCCCACCCTGGCGAGCGCGCCCGTTCGGGTTGCCATCGACTATGCCGACGCGGCCGACCTCGCCACCAAGGCGACGAAGGCGGCCGGCGCGCTGCGGCACGGTGACCCGGCCGTGTGGCGGATGCTGCGGGCGCAGGGCGTCTTCGTCGGCCGCGGCGCACCGGGCAAGGTCGCGTTCCTCTACACCGGTCAGGGCTCGCAGTACGTCAACATGCTTTCCGACCTGCGCGCCCGGGAGCCGATCGTCCAGGCGATGTTCGACGAAGCCGACCGCGTCACCAGACATCTGCTGGACAAGCCGCTCACCGACTACATCTTCACCGACAGCACCGATGAGGCTGTCGCGCAACGGCTCTCGCAGCAACTCATGCAAACCGAGATCACCCAGCCGGCCGTCCTGGCCACGGATCTCGCCCTGGCCCGGCTGCTCGATGCCTACGGCGTGCGGCCGGACATGGTGATCGGCCACAGCCTGGGCGAATACGGCGCCTTGATGGCCGCCGACGCGCTGTCGCTGGATGCCGCCCTGGAAGCCGCCAGCGTCCGCGGCCGGGCGATGGCCAAGCTGGCCGGTCCCGACAACGGTGCGATGGCGGCCGTGACCGGTCCGCTGTCCGAGATCGAGCGGATTGTCGGGGCCACCGACGGCTACGTCGTCATCGCCAACATCAACAGCACCAATCAGGCTGTCGTCGGCGGCGCCACCGACGCCGTCGAGCGTGCCGTCGCCGCACTACAGACCGCCGGCATGCGCGCCTCCCGCCTCCCGGTCAGCCACGCGTTCCACACCGCGATCGTCGCGCCGGTCAGCGAACCGCTGAAGACCGCCCTGCGCCGGCTCGGCGTGAGCGCGCCCCGGCTGCCGGTGGTGTCCAACGTGACCGGTGACTTCTATCCGGCGGACGCCGACCTCGACACCATGCTGGACCTGCTCACCCGTCAGGTGGCCTCGCCGGTGCGGTTCGTCGACGGACTGCGCACGTTGTACGACGCGGGCGCCCGCGTCTTCGTCGAGGTTGGCCCCAAGAAGGCGCTGCACGGCTTCGTCGAAGACGTGCTCGGTGACGATGTGTCGGCGCTCTTCACCAATCACCCGAAAACCGGCGATGTCGCCTCGTTCAACCGGGCGCTGTGCGGGCTCTACGCGGCCGGGCTGGGATTCGGCTCGCCTGCCGCGGCTGGTACGGACACCGCCGCCGTGGCGAGCGCCCCGCAAGCCGCAATGCCGGATGGGAGGTCCGCGATGATCAGCGAACAGCCGGTGGTGATCACCGGTGCGGCGCTTGGGCTGCCCGGTGTCGAGCGCGTCTTCGACGACGAAAACATCGCCCGGATCCTCGACGGTCAACAGTTCATCGACACCATCCCGCACCGGCTGCGCCGGTCGATGCTCGACCGGCACATCACCCGCCTGGTCAAGCGGGAATCGGGCGACCCCACGTTCGAGACGATCGACAACGAGGCCGACGTCATCAAACTGGCCGGTCGCAGCGCACCGCTGGACGTGGTCGCCGAGTTCGCGGTCGACACCGCCCGCGACGCCGCGCTGGACTCGACCACCAAGCTGGCGATCGGGGCGGGCTTCGACGCGCTGCGCGACGCCGGAATCCCGCTGGTCATGCACTACAAGACCACGACGCTGGGCACCCAGCTGCCCGACCGGTGGGGGCTGCCCGACTCGATGCGCGACGACACCGGCGTCATCTTCGCCTCCGCGTTCCCGGGTTACGACAACTTCGCCCGCGACCTCGAGCACTACTACGTCGACCGGGGCAACCGGGAGCATCTCCTCGCACTGGAGGCGGTGCGCGCCCGGATGACCGGCGACGAACCCGCCGCGACGGAGGTCGACCGGCGCATCCACGAGCTGCGTCACGCGTGCGAGTCCAACCCGTACCGGTTCGACCGCCGGTTCATCTTCCGTTGCCTGGCGATGGGCCATTCGCAATTCGCCGAGATCATCGGCGCGCGCGGGCCCAACACGCAGGTCAATGCCGCATGCGCGAGCACCACGCAGGCGACCTCGCTTGCCGAGGACTGGATCCGGGTCGGCCGCTGCCGCCGGGTGATCGTCGTGTCCGCCGACGACGCCAGCTCCGACGCCCTGCTGCCCTGGCTGGGGTCCGGCTTCTTGGCGTCCGGCGCCGCCGCGACCGACGACATCGTCGAGGAGGCCGCCACACCGTTCGACCGGCGGCGGCACGGAATGATCCTCGGCATGGGCGCGGCCGCCTTCGTGGTGGAGTCCGCCGAGTCGGCCGCCGAACGCGGGCTGCAACCCATCTGCGAGGTCCTCGGCACCGTCACCGCCAACAGCGCCTTCCACGGCACCAGGCTCGACGTCGAGCACATCGGCGGCGTCATGGAACACCTGGTTGCCCAGGCCGAAGCTCGCGGCGTGGACCGCCACGCCATCGCGCCCAACACCATGTTCGTCTCCCACGAGACATACACGCCGGCCCGCGGGGGCAGCGCTGCGGCCGAAATCAATGCCCTGCGAAGGGTTTTCGGGTCTGACGCAGACGCCGTGGTCATCACCAACACCAAGGGTTTCACCGGGCACGCGATGGGCGCCGGCATCGAGGACATCGTGGCGATCAAGTCGCTGGAGACCGGTCTGGTTCCCCCCGTCCCGAACTTCAAGGAACCCGACCCGGAGCTGGGCCGGCTGAACCTGTCGGTGGGCGGAAGCTATCCGGTGCAATACGCGCTCCGGTTGGGCGCCGGTTTCGGTTCGCAGATCGCGATGACGCTGATGCGCTGGACCCCGGTTCCCGACGGCCGCCACCGGCCCCCGGACGAACTCGGTTACGAGTACCGGATCATCGACCGCGCCGCCTGGCGGCGCTGGCTCGCCCAGGTGTCGGGCAGGCCCGATGCCGACCTGGAGATCGTGCAGCACCGGCTGCGGATCGTGGACACCGGAGCGCCGGTGCCGGCCCCGCGGGTTCCGGTAGCCGCCGCGGTGCCCGCCCCGGCGCAGGGACCGACGGTGGTGTCGGCGCCGGAACCGCCGGCGGTGCCGGCCGGGGACGAGGTCACCGATGTGGTGGTGGGCACGGTGGCTGAGTTGACCGGCTATCCGCGTGAATTGTTGGATTTGGACCTGGATTTGGAGG
>NZ_LZSZ01000182.1:0-8274 GCF_001665645.1 Mycobacterium sp. 852002-30065_SCH5024008
CGCCGGGCGGTCCAACACCGCCCGATTACCCCAGTTATCCAGGCGGACACGCTCGGACTCGTCGAGGACCCCGACCCGAGAGACTTGTTCGCTGGGATCGGCCGTCATGTCGGCCAGCGTCTGCTCCAAGCGGTTGGTTAGATAGGAGACGTCGAAACTGGCAAAGGGTTGCCCAGCGCCGGCCGTCCTCAGATATAGCTGGTCACCGGAGCCCAGGAAGAACAGCCCGAAATGGCCCACGGGGCCATGGTTGGTGTAGGTCGCTGTTGCCGGGGCACCGGCAAAGTCCAGGGTCAGTCGGGAGGGAATGAAGTTGATACCGACCCGATTGGGCACCTGCCTGAGGCCGCGATGACCACCATCGCCTTCTAGGGTGTGCACCGGAAAACGCTGATGCTGCAACGCTTCTCGTATCCGGGTGTCCACCTGCACACAAAAGTCGGCCACCGTGGACTGCGGTGATGCCGTCAACACCAGCGGTACCACCCCAGCTAGCATCCCGGGAAACATCTTGGACTCCGGACTCACCCGGCGGCTGACCGGGAAATCGAGCACCACCTGCGAACCACTCCCCGACCAGCCCCGCACCAACAGCGCACATGCCGCGGTAAGCACCGAAGAGCGACGGATCCGCAACGCTTTGGTCAACGTATGAATGCGGCCAACAACAGACGGGTTCAAAGGAACCGGCGCAGAAGCCACCTCGTCGTCGCGCTCACCTACCGCATCGGGCAACCCATAAATTAGGTCACCTTCGGGCCCAAGTCGGCCGCGCCAATACGCTCGATCGTGCAGATAATCGGAGGAGGCTTCGTATTCTGACTCGCAGTCCACCAAGTCCTGCAACGAACCGAAGTAGGCCGCCGGGACGGGTTCTCCACGAACAAGGGCGGTATAAATCGTGGCCAGCCGACGGCTGACCAGCACCATGCCCAACCCATCGATGACGATGTGATGACAGCACGCGAACAAACAAAACTCATCAACCCGCGTCTGAAACAACGCAAACTTAAACAGCGGCCCGCTCCACGGCATGGGCGTGCGTTGAATCAACGACGCGATCTCACCGACAGCTTGCACCGGATCCTGCGCACCACGCAGGTCATAAAAGGCCAACTCGACATCGGGGTCATCGATCACCCGCTGCACAACCTGGCCAGCTACCTCACAAAACGCCGCCCTGCCCGGTTCGGCCTCCCACACCACCTGGCGGATCGCCTGCTGCAGATACTCCCGATCGACGCGGCCCTCGACCCGCGCCAACAAGCCCAGCTGCCACTCCGTACCGCGACGACCCGGATGCTGGGCAAGTTCTTGAGCAAGCCAAATGTCTAACTGTCCGCGCGTCAGCGGCGCTACCCGGTCGTCGCATCCCATCCGACCCCACCAACCCAAACGGTCTACCGATCAGCAGCCCGGCCCGCTACCTACCCAGCCGCTCGCGCAGACTCATAGGCCGAATATCAGCCCAATTCTCTTCGATGTAGTCCACACACGCCCCACGATCAGCCCCGCCGAACACCACCCGCCACCCCGCGGGAACATCAGCAAAAACCGGCCACAGACTATGTTGCTCCTCATCATTGACCAAGACCAAAAAACTGCCATTGTCATCATCAAACGGATTGATACTCACCCCGGTCCCCCAGACCGTCTAGTCAAGGTAATGGTCCGTCCAAACCATACGACAGCCCCACACCCCCCGTCACGAAAATCTCCACAAAACTCCCTAAGCCCCAGACCCTCAGATCCAGTACCGGGCAATCCCGCGCGCACCACCACGCAGATAGCTTCTTACCGTGCGGTTTTCGGAAACCAGCCGTGAACAATAAACCGCCACACCCCCGCATATGGCCAGCATAAGGCTCTCGGCACAACGCCGCCAGGGCATACACACCCGCTATCGGCCAGACGAACAATGATCAGCATCCCCCAAACCCAGAATTGCCACCCACCCCGCGCCGGGCCTGTTCCGCGTGCGCCCTGCCGGCATCCCCGACAGAGTCTTTAGTCCCCAATTATCCTCATGTCATGATCGCGGCGACGCCTCAAATACGTTGCGGCGCGGCTGAACCGCAAGCCCAGAGGCGACGCCCGCACTGCCCATCATGTCCCCGGCCCTGGGTCGCGGCGAAGGGCATCGACCCCAGCCGCCGGCACCGGCCCCAGAAGAAGATCGCCGGCCGGCGATTCTGTCCGGCCGCTGCGCCGCATCGCCCACCTGCATTGCCCCACAATGTCTTTGGCGGCACCAAGCGCAACTGGCGCTCCCGAAGCACCACGAGCACTGCGCGGGCAACACTTGTAGCGTTACAGCTATGTAATCCGTCCGGGGATACCTGCCTCCGGTACCGCGTTTCGGCGGAGAACAGACCCGCTCTCTTTCGACGCGCAGGTTCGCCACCAAACCCACACCGATGGCCGCAACCAGCAAGGTGACCAACTTTCAAACGTTGCTACCGAATACGTTGAAACCAGTTGGCGTCCTACCATCCCGGGCTATTATCCAGGCACCACCCGCAGTTACGCCCCCGTAGTTACGTCTATCCGTAACACTCACCACGGCGTGATCGCGGCCCACCACCACATGAGCACCTAGGGCCGCTGCGACGAAGCCCAACAGATCTCCTCGGCGATATCGCCCGGCGCGCGATGACCTGATGCCACGACCGGCAGCTTGCTGCCTCGATGAATCAGTGATTCGAAATCTGCTTTTGGGGTGCAGCGGCGGCAACGACCACGATAACCTTTTGCCGTGGTGGGGACTTCCCGTCCGGACCCGGTCCGCGAGCAAGCCAGCTTGCCGCGCAGTGGCGCAGCGCTGACGAGTATCGATTCCCTCCATGCCCCGAACGTCACGGCGCCGTCGCGGGGAATTGCGTAGGGGGATGATGGTGGAAGAACACGTACCGCGGACGAGCCCTGGTGCATCCTACGAGCTCGTATGCACAGCATGTGGCGACACCTACGTCGACGATGGGTACCGTCTACGTTGCGATAGAGAACACGAGGACGCGGTTCTTACAACGCGATATCCCAATGGACGCTTCGTACAAAATGGCCAAGCGTCGGGGTTGGCCAGATATGCCGCATGGCTTCCCATCAATTCCGGGCTTTTAGATAACGCCCAAAGCTCCATCGTATTCCGCTCGCAGGGGCTTGCCAGAGTGTTCGGTATGGAGAACCTCTGGATCGCGTTCAGTGGGTATTGGCCTGAGCGCGGCGTCCGGTTCGCAACCGGTACGTTCAAGGAACTTGAAGCAAACGTGTTGATAGCTCGGCTTCCATCGTCGACACCTCCGATGGTAATTGCCTCCGTGGGCAATACGGCCGCGGCGTTGGCTCGGATAGCTTCGCAGACCGAAAGACCATGCGTTGTGGTGGTTCCCGAGTTTGGTCTCAACAGGATCCGGTTTGCTGGAGAGATCGGCTGCAGCGTCAGAGTCGTATGCGTCGAGAAGGGTTCCTACCGGAACGCGATTGATTTCGGACAGTTCCTGTGTAGCCGATTCGGCTGGGTGTGGCCCGGGGGAGCCCTAAACGTTGCCACACGCGACGGGCTGGCGACTGTCATGTTGGCGGCCGTCGAGGAAATAGGGAGGCTTCCCGAGCACTATTTTCAGGCCGTCGGCAGTGGCGCGGGAGCAATCGCGGCCTGGGAGGCGAGTAGACGATTGCAGCCGACGGGCCAGCGGATACCACGGTTGACCCTCTGTCAAAACGCTGAGCTCGCCCCCATCGCTTTAGAATTGTCTGCACATTCCGAGAATTGGGCAATCGGAATTCATGCTAATGGTGATGGAGAGGCTCCCTACGCTGATGAGCTGACAAACCCTAAGCCACTAGTACGCATCAAGGGCGGTGTAAGGGATGCTCTTGCTGACAGCAGAGGGAAGGTTAGGACCGCGACCGCTCGGCAAGTTCAGAAAGCCAGAAACCTGTTTGCGGAAGTCGAGGGCGTAGACATCGAACCGGGACCCGCCGTGGCAGTCGCATGTCTGCGCAATGCGATTGATGATGGCTCTGTACCGCTTGATTCACTAGTCCTTCTGAATGTAACTGGTGGCGGGCGGATTGCCTTGGAGCGGGCTGGTGGAAATAGATGTCCTCTGCGTGTCGAACACATCAGCTTGGAGCAAAATCGTGAGGTCGCGGCGGATCGTATCTTTGAATCCTTTGAGCAATGATCAGAACCTGCGGATGAGCCTCGGTGAGGGGGCGTGAAAGCAGGCGCACCTTCCCGAAGATGATCTGAAAGTCCAGTAGCTCAGATGAAGACCGGCGTTGGCGCGCTGGTTGGGAAGGTACGCCCATGCTCGCTCACCGTAGTTCACGATGCCCAGGAGGCCAACAAGACGGCGCCCGGGTCACCGACAAACCTGTCGACCCCGATACCGTTGAGCGGCAGCGGTTTTCCTCTGCGATCCCGCCGGCATGGGCACGCCAATCCTCGCAAATGTCCGAGGTGTCCGCTGCTGTCCCCGCACGGCCTGTAGCGGGGACTACGGGTCCGCTTTGGAGCAGTTCCTCGGGTCAGGCTCGCGGCGCAGTGGCAAGAGAAGCGCCACGTTCGGCCGCCGCGATCTATCCGGCACCGACTACGTCTACCGGTGGGTCGACGACATTCACCTCAAGGTCGGGCTGGAGCAGACCAAGCTGTGTCTGCAAACATCGGCACAGTTCGTGGTTTGCGGGGCCGCTTACAAAAAGCTGATGTCAGCGGAAATCGGCTGACAGCAACGTCTTTCTACTGTTCGCCGGCGTCGAATGCTTTCTTAAGCTGTTGCGCGTGCGCGATCTGCTGCGCGGTGTAGCCGATGAGCAGCGCCACCGCACCAAGCAGGACGACCACTCCGCCTAGCCAGAGCAGGCCGTAGGTGTAGCCCCGGTCCAGCGCATGCAACTGCGCAGCGTTCATGTACTTAACCGGCCCGCGGGTGCCGCCCAACTGCAGGGTGCGCGAGGTGATGACGGCTTGGATGACCACCAAGACCAACGGTCCGCCAAGGCTCTGCAGCATCAGCGCGATCGCGGATGTGGGCCCGATCCTGTCGACTCCGACGCTGGCGAGCAGCGATAGCGAAAGCGGGACGTTCATCATGCCGAGACCGACAGCGCCGACGAAGATCGGCAGCACCAGATTCGGCCAGTATGGCACGCCGTGGTTGAGCGTTGAACCGTACAGCATCGCGCCCAGCATCAGGACTCCGCCGGCGAGCACCATGACCCTCGGCGGGAACCACGTCACCAGCCGCGCCGAAACGCCCACCCCGATGACCATCGCGATCACGAACGGGACGAAGCTGAATCCCGCGCGCAGAGCGCTGTAGCCCAGGATGCTCTGCACATACAGGCCGATTAGCACCGTCAGGGTCATCCCGACCCCAGTGGCAAGGAACATGGTCGCGAATGTGGCTACCCGGTTGCGGTCGAGGAACAGGCTGAACGGTATGACGGGATTCTCGGCCCTGCGCTCCACCACGACGAACGCGAGGAAAGCGGTCAGAGCCACTAGACCTGAACCCATCGTGGGGGGCGAGAACCAGCCCCTCTCCGGCCCCATCGACACGCCGACGATCGCGGCGGAAATCGTCAGCGTGGCCAGCACAGCGCCGGTGGCGTCGAGCTTCATGCGCTCCTTCTCGGTTTCCCGCAACGCCGTGCGGGCGAGGTAGATCACCAGCAGCCCAATCGGCACATTCACCAAAAACGCCAGCCGCCAGGAAACCTGGGTGATCGCCCCGCCGACCACCAGGCCCATCACCGCGCCCGCACCGCTCATGGCGCCGAGCACCGCCATCGCAGCGTTGCGTGGCGGCCCCGTCGGGAACGTGGTCGCCACCAGGGCAAAACAGGTCGGTGCGGCAATCGCAGCGGCCACGCCCTTGAGCAGCCGGGCCAGAATGATGGTGTTCTCGTCCCAGGCGATGCCGCACATGGCCGAGGCAATGGTGAACATCGCAGCCCCGATGATGAAGGTGCGTTTGCGGCCGATGGTGTCACCGAGGCGGCCGCCCAGCAGCATCAGCCCGCCAAAGGTCAGCACGTAGGCGGTGATAACGAAACTTCGCCCGGCATCCGACAGGCGCAGGTCGTTTTGGATCTTTGGGAGCGCGACGACCACGACGGTGCTGTCCATCGTCGCCAGCAACTCAATGCCGCTGAGCACGACAATTGCGGCAATGAACTGGCGCCGCGTCAGCCCAGGCAAACGAGGTTGCCTCGAAGCCGTCATGGCGGTGTGTTCAGTAGGCACATGGACCACCCGGTCTGGACCGTCTGAGCCGTCGTCGCGCACTTCCATACAGTAATTGTCGCGTCTTCGGCAGAAGGGTTGCATGGATTCGGCCCGATCGAATGGCCTTGTCATCGGTGGATCCTGATACCGTGATCGCCGCTGTGTTGGCTCTTCACCGCTACGGCCGCCCACTAACGCTGAGCTCAACGCGGGGGTCGAACTTACAGCTAATCCTCGGAGAACCAATGCGGACGATCTCGGTCACGCCCCATCAACAACTCGTTCGGGTTCGGCGGGCGCAACGTCGCCCTGGCCTTCGGCCGGTACTAGTACGCGACCGCCCGCACCGGCTCGGTATTTTCACACTCCGGGCCTAGCATCATGAGCGCTACCGAAGGAGCGCCATGAGCATCGACTTCACGCCGGACCCCCAGCTCTATCCGTTCCAGTCGCGCTGGTTCGACAGCTCGCAGGGGCGCATGCACTTCATCGACGAAGGCCCCGCCGGTTTCGAAGGCCCGCCGATCCTGCTGTGCCACGGCAACCCGACCTGGAGCTTCCTCTATCGCAACATCGTCATCGCGCTGCGCGACAGATTCCGCTGCATCGCACCGGATTACCTCGGGTTCGGGCTATCTGACCGGCCCGCGGCGTTCGGATACACCATCGAAGAGCACGCCCGGGTGGTCGGCGAGTTCGTCGACCATCTCGGCCTCGAGAACTTCCTGACGATGGGCCAGGACTGGGGTGGGCCCATCAGCATGGCGGTCGCGGTGGAGCGTGCCGAGCGGGTGCGCGGCGTCATCCTGGGTAACACATTGTTCTGGCCGACCGACGAATTCACGACCAAGATGTTCAGCCGGGTGATGTCCAGTCCGCCGCTGCAATACGCGATCCTGCACCGCAATTTCTTCGTCGAGCGTCTCATCCCCGCCGGGACCGAGCACCGCCCGAGCGATGCGGTGATGCAGCACTACCGGGCGGTGCAACCCGGCCCCGAGGCCCGCAAAGGCGTCGCCGAGATGCCCAAGCAGATCTTGGCCGCCGGCCCCCTGCTGACGCGGCTCGCCCGGGAAGTGCCGGCCAAGCTGGGCGCCAAACCCGCCTTATTCGTTTGGGGCATGAAGGACTTCGCGTTCCGGCCCGGCCCCACCCTCCCGCGCATGCGCGCGGCCTTTCCCGACCACGTCCTCGTCGAACTGCCCAATGCCAAGCACTTCATCCAGGAGGATGCACCGGATCAGATCGCCGAGGCGATCATCGAACGCTTCGGCTGACCTGCCCCGCGACTCCGAGCCACTAAGCGAACGCCTCCACCGGCGGGCACGAGCAAACGAGGTGGCGGTCGCCGTAGGCGCCGTCGATGCGCCGCACCGGCGGCCACACCTTCGGCCGGAAGTTCTTCCCGAGCGGATAGGCGGCCTCCTCCCGCGTGTACGGGTGCTGCCAGTCGGTGACCAACAGGCACTCGGCGGTGTGCGGCGCGCCCCGCAGCGGATTGTCGTCAACGGACCACTCCCCCGCACCCACCCGGTCGATCTCCCCGCGGATGGCGATCATGGCTTCGCAGAAGGCGTCGACCTCGGTCAGGCTCTCGCTTTCGGTAGGCTCCACCATCAGCGTGCCGGCCACCGGGAAGCTCATCGTCGGCGCGTGAAAACCGTAGTCGGCCAAGCGCTTTGCGATATCGTCGACGGTGACTCCGGTCGATTTGGTGATCGGCCGCAGATCCAGGATGCACTCGTGGGCGACCATGCCGTTCTCGCCGGTGTAGAGCACCGGGAAGTACTCGTCGAGCCGGCGGGCGATGTAGTTGGCCGACGCGATCGCGGTCAGCGACGCCGCGCGCAGGCCGTCGGCGCCCATCATCCTGATGTAGGCCCAGCTGATCGGCAGGATCGAGGCGGACCCGTAGGGCGCCGACGACACCGGATGACCTTCGGGCAACTCGGGGGCATGCGGGTGCCCGGGCAGGAACGGGGCCAGGTGCGAACGCCTGTCTCTTATACACATCTGACGCTGCCGACGATCGCATA
>NZ_LZSZ01000183.1:0-1796 GCF_001665645.1 Mycobacterium sp. 852002-30065_SCH5024008
TCTTTAGTCCCCAATTATCCTCATGTCATGATCGCGGCGACGCCTCAAATACGTTGCGGCGCGGCTGAACCGCAAGCTGCGACGATGGCTGCTGGCAGCACTTCGAATGCCGGCATGCCGCTCTCATTACGCAAACTCGAGTCCACGGCTATGGTGTCCGGCGAAAGACATCGACCGCGACTGGTACGTGACTCGCGGCATCGAGCACGAGTCATATACGACTGCTGTCGAATTTCGCCTGCCTGCACCGCCAGCGATTCCAGTTGTGCTCCGGCGCCGCCTTTTCGGCGGCAACGCGCAGTTTGCTAAGGCCGGCCAACGTTCCAACCGCACCGGTCGCATACTGCGTTACAACTAACCGTAACGAAGGGGGAACGCCTTAGCCGTCAACACCGCTTCACGCCGCTGAACTCACTCGGCCTCTTGCAACACACAGGTTTGCCACAAAGTGCATACCGATACGCGTACTAGCAAGGCATGAGCTTGCGCAAGTTGCTACGGAATAGCTTGCACACGTTGACGTTCCCACATCTCAGGCGTCGGCTGGACGTTACGAACCGTAACACGGCATGCTGCGACGTTCGGTCCGCGAATATTAGCACCACCATTGGCACCACGAAAGCAAACCAGTGCGGGCTCCCACTGGACGCCGGCCAACGGCATCACGCCGAGACCGTCAGTTGGCTCAAGGGTCCGCTGCACGGATAGGTGACAGTTTCGGTTAGGCGGCCTGACTGGCCGGTGCAGATCAGCAACAGACGCACTGAAATGCTCAACTGCTAATCAACAATCCCAATTACCTAAGTCTCTAATAATAGTCTGAGCTGCTTTCCATATATCTTAAGTGATTTTGTACTCAACATCTCATGATGTGTACAGTCAATCGAGTGCTCCGTAATGTCGCCAGCGACATAAGGTCGCCAGCTTTTCAGCAAAGACAAACGTTGATTGCTTTCGCCCTGTGCGGCGGAAAATATGACAATACTGCCGTCGAAGACACCAGGAACATGCCCTAACAGATACGATTGATTAAGATTAACGTTTTGGACCATGGTTTTCAGCAGTTGCTTGGGTGGAAAAATAAGTTCCGCGGCGTCTCTTTGATAAATTAATCTCACAGCCTGCCGATAGGTCAGGGGCTCCGACTGGGACGAAATTTCTATGCGATTAGCCCGCAAGATGTGTTCCACATTTTTACCCTGGTCTATACCTTCCTTCCCCGTGCTGGCGCCCTTGGTGCCGAAGGTGGCGTCTAGTAGAACAAGATGTTGGACTACACACCCTCGTCTGCGGAGTTCAATGGCGAGTTCATGAGCTACGATGCCCCCAAAAGACCATCCGAGAATATTGTAAGGCCCGTCGGGATAAATGGCTTGGACCCTGTCTGCATAGCTGGCCGCCAAGGCATGAATCGATCCAGGTTGAGGTTCGCCGTTTTGCCCTATTTGGTTGATCCCAATAATCGGGCAATCCAAATAATCGCCCAGAGCGCGATTTCGCCAGCTAAGGCCGAAACCATCATGGATACAGAACAGCGGAACCCCGCTACCCTCCTTGAGCACCTCAACGGCAACTACCTCCACCGCCCCAGCATCGCTGGATATTCGCCGGCTCAAGCTTCTCACGGTGGGCGCCTCGAAGATGGTGCGTACCGGAAGACCCGCATTCAGGTCGGCGTTGATCGCGGTGATTAGGCGCATCGCCGACAACGACTCCCCACCCAGTTCGAAGAACGAGTCGTCGACCCCGACGCGTTCGAGTCCGAGGATTTGGGCGTAGATGTCGGCCAGGATTTC